>JBIJDQ010000441.1:0-3110 GCA_044344025.1 Rhodoferax sp. | reverse complement strand
TCCGCATTGTGGGGCGCTTCAAGGACATGATCCGCCGTTCCAGCGAGAACATTGCCGCACGCGAGATCGAATCGGTGGTGCGCGAGCTTGATGAGGTGTTTGATTGTGCCGCCGTGGCTGAGCCCGACCCGGTGCGTGGCGAAGAGGTGAAGATCATGGTGCAGATCAAGCCCGAATTGCTGCGATCAGGCCAGTCGCCCAAAGAAATTCTGCAAGTGGAGCGTCTTTTGGCACATTGTCAACGCAGCCTTGCACCATTTAAGGTTCCACGCTACGTGCAGTTCGTCAATGCATTCCCCCGAACAGCTTCCAACAAAGTTGCCAAGCATCTGATTGCGCGCGATACACACGAGCAAGTGTTTGATCGGGTTGATGGAACATGGCTTTTTCATTAGCGTTAAGAACGCTGACGATTCGAAATCGTTACGCATTTATTGACACTTCTCATTTTGAAATAAACGTTATTTGTCAGTAAAATATTTGTTCATCAAGAAATAATTCTGATTTAGACTTGCTCGCGACAGATATCGTTCTCTAGGCGCTTTCTGCTATTCAATTTCCGTTGTGCAGGCGGCCTTTTTTGAGCGAAGAGTTCCTCGATGAAGATAGGAAAGATACGATGACTTCCGTTACAGAGTTTCTGGTGGATGATAGTGACCCTTGCAATGCGCCAAACCAACGAAATGTGGCAGGACGCGTGCTCTTTCAAGGATTAAAAGCGCTATTTTTTAGCACTTTTTTGAGCTGTATCGTGGCAGCGCATGCACAAGGGTTTCCGGGGAAGACGGTGCGAGTGATCGTCCCCTTTCCGGCTGGCGGACCCAACGATGTAATCACTCGGGTGGTAGCAGATGGGATGCGTGAATCACTTGGTCAATCCGTAATCGTAGAAAACCGTGCCGGAGCGGCAGGAACCATTGGCAGCGAAGCTGGTGCCAGAGCCACACCTGATGGTTACACACTGACATTGGGTAGTACAAGCACACATTCACTGCCAACGTTGTTGGGGCAGAAAATTTCTTATGACCCCAAGCGTTCCTTTGTCCCGGTTGGGTTGATTGGATTATCCCCCACTGTGCTTGCTGTGTCCAACAAAGTGCCGGCGAAGGACATCAATGAATTCATTGAATACGCGCGACAGAACCCCGGTCGTTTGTCATACGCTTCGTCTGGCGTCGGTTCGCTGGCTCACTTGGCAGGCGAGTCCTTCAAGCTAGATACCAAAACCTTCATTGTGCATATCCCTTATCGAGGTACTGGGCAGGCCATGGTGGATTTGGCGGGTGGGCAAATTGACATGATGTTTGACGCGATTGTGACTGCGCGAACGCAGGCCGATGCCGGAAAGATCAAAATTCTTGCAACAGGTGGTCTTATGCGTGTGAGCGGACTGAACGTCCCAACGTTGGATGAAGTGGGCCTCAAAAAGTTTGATGCGTCACTCTGGATAGGTCTGTTTGCACCAAGTGGAACGCCGGCAGAAGTGGTAGAAAAGCTCAACGCTGCATTGGTTAAGGCGCTGAGAATGCCTGCTACACAGGAACGATTGGCGAAGCTTGGTGTAACTCCAGCACCAGGTCCGTCGAGCGAGTTGGCGCGTTACATGCAGGACGTCGAAAGCTACTGGCGAAAGATCGTTGTTTCGAAAGACATCAAGAGCGAATAGTCCGTGAACCATCGCAACCCCACCATTGCCAGAAATCTGGTGGCCACCTCACAGCATTTAGCAGCGCAGGCCGGCCTGGACGCTATGCGACATGGCGGCAATGCCATTGACGCCGCATTGGCGACTGCTATCGCACTGACCGTGGTAGAGCCGGTGAGCAACGGTGTTGGAGGAGATTTGTATGCGATTGTTTGGGATGGCAAACAAGCGCATGGCTTCAACGCCTCTGGCGCGGCACCTGCGTCATGGTCACCATCCCGTTTTTCCGGGCGTGCCACGATGCCGCTACTGGGCTGGGAGAGCGTGACAGTTCCAGGTGCCGTGGCGGGCTGGGCGGCGCTTTCTTCACAATTTGGTGCCTTGCCATTTGCAAGGCTTTTTGATGCCGCTGTCGACTATGCACAAAACGGTTTTCCCGTTAGCCAGATTATTGCGTCCAAATGGGCTCGTGAGTTGGTTCGACTTAAGGACGTGCCAGGTTTTGACATTTCCTTTGCCCCTGTTTTTGCGCCGCTGGGTCGTGCACCGATGGCTGGCGAGACTTTTCGCAACTTGGCGCTGGCGCGTTCGCTCAGACTGATCGCGGACAGTGGTGGGCAAGACTTTTACTCTGGTGAGTTGGCGAAGGCATTGACGACCGCCGCACGCGATAACGGCGCTGCCTTGTCCCAGGATGATTTGCGTCATCATCGTGGCGAACCGATGCAGTTGCTTAGAACCCAGTATCGCGATTGCGAGGTTTTAGGGCTGCCGCCCAATACGCAAGGCCTTGTCACGCTTATCGCGTTGGCACTTCTGAATGAATGTGTAGTGACAGCTGACACAGTAGAGTCCGTGAATTGGACACACCTTCAGGTCGAAGCGCTCAAGCTCGCGTTTTCACATGGTTACACGACGCTTGGAGGCGGACCACTTTCAGCTGTCGCCTTGGCTCCCTTGTGTGATGCGGCCGTGCGCCAAGCCATGTTTGCGCGCATTGATCGCGGCTGTGCGCAGGATTTTGGTGGCGGCAAGCCACCATGGGGCGGAACCGTGTATGTGACCACGGCTGACGCTGAGGGTCGACTTGTTTCTCTGATCCAGTCGACTTTTTTTGGATTCGGATCGGGTGTGGTTGCACCGGGTACCGGGATTCATCTTAATGACCGGGGTGCCTGCTTCTCTCTGGAGGAAGGTCACGCCAACCAGGTGGCTGGCGGCAGACGGCCATTGCAAACTATCATTCCAGGCATGGTCTTGCGCAATAACCAAGCGTGGGCCAGCCTCGGGGTGACAGGTGGACCGATACAGCCGCAAGGCCAGGTGCAGTTGTTGACTCGGATGATCGACGGCGGCTGGGACGTGCAACGCGCAGTTGATGCAAAACGCTGGAAGATCGAACACGCACATGGTTCGGTACAGCTGGATTTTGAGTCCGGCTTTCAAGCCGAACTTGCAGAGGGTT
>JBIJDQ010000440.1:0-3114 GCA_044344025.1 Rhodoferax sp. | reverse complement strand
TGCGGAATCCGCTCTCGAAACCACGTCCATAGCAGACCTTGGCATAGGCGCCAGGCAGGGAGTCAATCTCAGGTGCATAACCCACGGTCATGCCGTCAAACGCGTAGTCGACCAGCAGTGACGGTGTGCCACCATTGCCTGGGCGTGGAATATTGTTCTTGAGGTTGCTGGGCGCGCCGCCGGTGGAAGGGCGACGGCCAACAGAAAACCACATTTCCTGGTCTGCAATATTGCTCCAGGTGGCGTAGACGCGGTCCACATTCAGGTAGCTGGTGGATGGCACATGGCTGAGTGTGCCGTCGAACACACCCACGCGATCTGCAAAGAAAGGGGCCGACCCGCTGTTGGTGACTGCGTTTTCGTTTTGTGATCCAAATACCTTGTACATCGCCAGGTGGGCGGTCACGCTGACGTCTTGTGTGGCCTTTGCGTTGAGGTCCAGGGCGAAGCGGTTGGTCCAGAGGCTGTTGTTCTCCGGCGTGTAGGGCGCAATAGTTTGCGCAAATCCGCCAATGCCTTGCAGCATACCCATTGTCGATGGAGTGCCCAGGAAGGCGCGTGCCTGGTCATATGTGGCCACATTGCCCATGGCCTGCGAGAAGCCCATCAAGCCAGACAGTGCGCCCGCTGTGGACATGCCGCCGGCTTGTGGCGCGCCGAAGTAGCGCGACGTGCCTGCGACGGACGATGGGTTCGCGAAGAAGTCGCCCTGGAGTGCGTCACCCACCTTTTTGAAGGTGGCGTTCACATCAGTAAAGGTCTTGGTTTCTCCCTTCAGGTAGTCATAACGGAAGTGGTAGTCACCACCCACGGTGAGCCATTTACCCAGCGACTTGTCTTCCAGCTTTTTGACCTGACCTTTGAGGTCATCCAGTGCTGCGGTATCCACCGCAGGAGCGGCAGCAGCAGGTACTGCTGCTTTGGCAGCTTTGGCTTCGTTCGCTTTGACCTGGCCCTTGAGTTCTTCGAGCTGTTGTGCCAAGCGTTCATTTTGTTGTGCAAGTGCCTCAATGCGCTTCAACAAATCAGCCTCCGCAGCCTGTGCTGCAACCGGCAGCAGCATGCCCGCGATCAGGGCGGCAAGCAGATTTTGTTTGAACTGTGTTTTCATGACTAACTCCTTACTTTCAATATTGCAATTGGGTGCTTTTGGGGTGTTTACTTCTTGGACTCGTGGCCCAGGTCTTCCCATCCGGTGATCATGGCCATGACCTGCGAGTAAATCTTGTGGCCGGTGGTGGCCAGATACAGGTGCGAGATCAAAAAGGCCAGCATCAGGAAGGCACCCAGCGTGTGGCCGGTGGCAACCCATTTCAGACTCAGAAAGTCAAGACCCAGTGCCGACCAGTCGGCATAGAAGAGGTAAAGGCCGCCGGTCACCCAGATCAGCGGACTGAGCAGGGTCAGCACTGCCAGGTAGGTCAGACGCTGGAGGGGGTTGTGCTTGTTGATGGCACTGGGCTTGAAGGGGTGCGGCTCATGCTTGAAGATGCCAGATGAGTAGTAGTTGGCGATGGCAATGATCTTGTCCGTGGTGGGGATGTAGTGGCGCCATTCGCCGGTGGCTACGTGCCAGAAGATGGCAAATATCCACAGCCCTACCAGTGTCCAGGCGGCAATGGTGTGGTAGCTCACTGCCTTGGCAAAGCCGAAGAGTGAGTAGGTGCCGTGCACCTCGAAGCCGGTCAGCAGCATGGTGATGATCAATGCGGCTTGCGACCAGTGCCAAAAGCGCTCAAAGGGTTTGAAGAGGTAAACGCGTGACATAGTGGTTCTCCGGTTTAGCTGTTACGTTTGTTGGTGACGATGCGAATCAGACCGTGGCCGGTGACGCCAACCAAGGTCAGGATGACCATGGCCCAGCCACCCAGTTCAAGCCAGCGGGCGTGGTCGCTGCTGCGTCCTGGTATGTAGACGCCGTCAATTTTTTCAAGGCGGCCATTGCTGGTGTGGCACTCCACGCAGCCCACCGCTTTTTCCTTGGGCGCGACCATGTGGGTGATGGGCCAGGCGCTTTCGGTTTCAATGAAATCGAGTTTTCCGGAGAACTTGGCGTCCGTTTTGGCCATGCCGGCGGCAACTGCCTTGTCCCAGTTCAGGTTCTTCCAGAATGCGGTGTCGTCATTGCCTGCCAAATGGGTGATGACCAGGGACTTGTTGACTGGGTCATAGACCTGATTGCCACGGAAAATCTTGACGGGCCAAATCATGGACTTGCCATCGGTGGCGCTGCCCTCAAAGCGGTTGATCTGGGTGGGTTTGTCACCCTTCTCGATCTTGTCGCCCATCAGGGTGTAGTGGACCGTTCCGTTAAACCACACATACTCGGGCTTGACATTCTCTTTCCAGGTGAAATTGCCCTTGATTGACATGTAGCTTTCGTAACCATCCTCGTCCTTTTCAACGTATGGCTTTCCATCCTTGTCCAGCTTGCCCGCTGTCGACCAGTCCCATGTCATCTTGGTAGGCTGACCGCCCCGTGCGTAAGCCGGGATGTGGCAGGTCTGGCAGGCCAGTTTGTTGGTGTGGTTGTTGATCTTGGCTTCCTTGTGGGGAGCCTGGCCGTGGCATGCCTGGCATGTAGCCGGGTTGGTAGTCTCTGCCTTGCCCCGCAGGTGGGCCGGGTCCTTGTCCTTTGCCGTGGGTGCATAGCGGCTGCCAGGAACCTGGTGGCCATCGGTCTTGTGGCAGGTGGAGCAACTGAAGTTGTTGCCATCTACGTCCATGTGAACGTCCAGTTCTTTGTTCGGTGCTTCGAGTGAGCTGTCCAAGTCGCCGTGTTTCACGCCGTCACCGCCACCGCCATTGAAGTGGCAGGCGCCGCAGGTGGTGCGCTTGGTGGGGCCGACTTTCTTGGCAATCTCGCTCAGGTTGATGCCCCGGACAATCTTGCCTGAGCCGGGCGGGAATTCGGTGTCTTTGGTGACCGGATTGCCAGCAAACCCGGAGGGCTTTTTGTATTTGCCAGTGGCGTCGTGGCAGGCCAGGCAGTCCACGTTTTCTTCAACCGTGAAGTCAAACTTGTCGTCCTTCCAGCCGTAGCCGATGTGGCAACTGTTGCAGGCAGCCTCGTTGGACTTGACCGACGTGCAGAAGTTGTTGACGACATGTTTT
>JBIJDQ010000439.1:0-3118 GCA_044344025.1 Rhodoferax sp. | reverse complement strand
TTGGCCCTGGCCTTGCAGCCCGATGAGCTGCCGCATGCCCACGGACGCGGTGGGGTGCTGACCCCCGCCAGCGGGCTGGGCCTGGTGCTGGTGCAGCGGCTGCGCCTGGCGGGCATGACGCTGCAAGTTGACCCCGTTGCCGCTTGAATTGACCTCTTTCAACCCACAAACATTTGAACCATGGCCACCAAAAAACACCCCGCCAAACAAACCGTTCTTGTTACCGGGGCATCTTCCGGCATTGGCGAAGCCTTGGCCCGCTGTTTTGCTGCAGCCCAGTTTGATGTGGTGCTGGTGGCGCGCAGCAAAGACAAACTCGACGCACTGGCCACGGCATTGACCGCACAACACGGCACCCAGGTGCATGTGCTGCCTGCTGACCTGTCACAGCCAGATGCCGCCACCCAGTTGCTGGCAGCCCTGGCACACCAGCACTGCACGGTGGATGTGCTGGTGAATTGCGCCGGGGTTTTGTCGCAAGGCCGGTTTTTGAGCATCACCCCGGCCAGCCACCAGAACATCATTGACCTGAATGTGTCAGGGTTAACCGCCATGCTGCACGCCTTTGTGCCTGGCATGGTGGCGCGTGGTTTTGGCCGGGTTCTTAACGTGGCATCGGTTGCGGCATTTCAGCCCGTGCCCAGCTTGGCAAGTTACGCGGCCAGCAAGGCGTTTGTGTTGTCACTGTCGGAATCGTTGTCAGAAGAATTGCGCGGCACTGGTGTCAGTGTCACCACGCTGTGCCCAGGCATCACAGCCACCGACATGCTGACCCAGGCTGCAGGCGCCAATGACAAGCTCAAGCAGCTGCCCGCCTTTTTGGTGGGTGATGTGCACCAGGTGGCCGCTGATGCGTTTGCCGCCTGCATGAAAAGCGATGCCATTTGTGTGCCGGGTGTCATTAACCAGGCGGCCATGATTGCCTCACGCGGCACACCCAAATGGCTGGTGCGCCGCATTGGTGGTCTGCTGGGACGCAGGGCGGTTTAACGGCGACTCAACCTGGCTCCGTCAGCCAGCTTGGGGGCCTGCGTGTCAAAATTGCAACCTTCTTTTGCCTCTCTCAAGCACACGTCTTTGTCTATGCACACCCCTAAAATTTTTCGGCCTCTTGACCCTGGTGAGGCCTTCTTCTACATGTCAGACCACGTGTCGTGCATGAATTTTGTGGTGCTGGCCGAGCGAGTTGGCGGCCTGCAAACTGGGCAAATCCGCACCGCGCTGGACATCATTCAAAAAGAAAACACCTTGTTGCAAGCCAGCATCAGCTGGACAGACGACAACGGGCTGTGTTTCACCCACGACCCCGGCCACCGCATTGAGCTGCGTTGCCACATGACCACCTCTGCTGACTGGCAAGTAACCATTGAGCAACAGTTGTCCGAACCCTTTGCCCCTGGTAGCGCGCCATTGGTGCGCTGCCTGTACCTTGACTTGGCACCGTCTGCCGACTTGACCGAGCCCGCGCGCTCGGTGCTGGCGCTGTGTTTTCACCATGCGGTGGCTGACGGACGCTCTGGCACCGAACTGCTGCGGCGTGTGCTGGGGCTCATGGCCACCGACACCCAACAGTCTGTACCTGATCGACCTGCCGCCCTGCCCAGCATGGCCGATGTCCACCCCGCGCCATACCGCTGGTCCGAGCAACCGGTGACCGCCAAACAGATCAGGAACACCCTGATAGGCGACTACCGTCGCCACGGCCCGCTGCCTGCGGTGCCCTGGCTGGCGAGTGTGGCCACCGAGCGCTTGCCCAAATTCATCCGCCTGAGTTTTGCGCCCAACGTGACACAACAGCTGTTGCGCAAAGCCCGCGACCACGGCACCAGCGTGCACGGCGTGTTGTGTGCCGCACAGCTGCTGGCCCAGCTTGCCTTGCAACCAGGCGATGCGCCCAGCACGTTTTTTCTGTCTTGCCCGGTGGACATGCGGCCCCATCTGGAGCCGGTGCAGCCGGTCACGCCCACGGGGCTGTTTGTGTCGCTGATATCGGCCACGTTTTCAGTGCAGGCAGACACCAACATCTGGCAGTTGGCGCGAGACATCATTGTCCAAACCCGGCTTCAACTGGCGCGTGGTGAGGGTCACCTGCTTTATTACATGTATGGGCTGGATGGCTCACCGGTGCCCCCGAGCCAGATGGAGCCGTTCAGAAAAAAGGCGCTTGCGTCGCTGCCCAACACCATGGTCAGCAACCTGGGAGCTGTGGCCACGGTAGCCGACGACCCAGCGGTGCACAGCATCTCCTTTGCGCTGTGCCCCATGCCCTACCAAACGCTGTTCACAGCGGCCAGCAGCTACCAAGACCAGTTGGTGTTGAACGTGGGTTTTGATGCGGCCCGGTTGACCCCTGCCCATGCCCAGGTGTTAACCCAGCGCATGCAAGACCTGTTGCGCGCTGCGGCCAGTTGAAACCATCCACCTGCCTTAACGTGGCACGGTAAACACCAGCGGGCCGCCATCACACATACCGTCTGACAACACCAGCAGTTGGTAGGCGCTTGGGGTTTCTTTCAACACCGTGATGGCCTCAGGCTTGAGGGCCGCGTCACACGGGCGCAATTTGACCTGGCTCAAGTCCAGCACCGCCAAAAGCTTGGGTTGCACCAACGCTTGGTCTGGCTTGCCATTCCAGCCGTACACCGCCCAACCGGTGGCCGTGCTGTCGTCATCCGGCCCCGCCAGTAGCAGCAGGCCATCAGACACGGCCACCATGTCACGGATGCCACGGCGCTCACCAAGGGCCAGGCGTGTCACGCTGGGCTGCGCGGGGCCATCTTTGAAAAAGGCCTCGGCGTTCAGGGCCATCACCAGCGCCTCCCCGTTGATCACTGGCCCCCGGAAACCGACAAACAATCGCCCGTCTTTCACGGCCAGGCCTTCAATGTTGGTGCCTTGGGCACCTGCGAGGCGAGGCGCTTTGGTCAATGTCTCAGACCCGAGACACTTGCCCACGTGGGCCGCCAGCTCTGGCTGGGCCTGCATCAGCACCCACAGTTGCCCGCTGTCAATGCTGCTGTGTGGCAACACCTGACCGGTGGCCGGGTCAAGTTCAAAACGAATCAGATGGCGGCTGGCCGGGTTGCTGGCGCAGTTGGATCGTTTGACCGAATGCGAC
>JBIJDQ010000438.1:0-3119 GCA_044344025.1 Rhodoferax sp. | reverse complement strand
CGTGGAGTTTTCCAAACGCTTCAAGATGGAAGAAGTCTGGCCTGCCGACCTGCTGGACAAAGCGCCGCAATACAAAGGCAAAACCTTGTATGACGTGCTGTATGCCAATGGCCAGGTCAACAAGTTTCCCGTGTCCGAGATTCAAAAAGGGTTTGACAACGACGAGTCGAAAGACTTTGGTTTTTACCTGCAAAAAGGCCTGTTTGAAGAGTACGCCGAGTTTGGTCGGGGCCATGCCCATGACTTGGCCCCGTTTGAGACTTACCACCAGGCGCGTGGTCTGCGCTGGCCAGTGGTGGACAGCAAAGAGACCCTGTGGCGTTTCCGCGAGGGCTACGACCCTTATGTGAAAAAGGGCGAGGGTGTCAAGTTTTATGGCAAACCCGATGGCAAGGCGTGGATTTTTGCCCTGCCCTACCAACCCGCCGCCGAGGTGCCCGATGCCGAGTTTGACCTGTGGCTTTCCACCGGGCGTGTGCTTGAGCACTGGCACACCGGCAGCATGACGCGCCGTGTGCCTGAGCTGTACCGCGCCATGCCCGACGCCTGGCTGTACATGAACCCGGAAGATGCCAAGAAACGGGGTCTGCAACGTGGTGACACCGTCAAGGTGTCGAGCAGGCGTGGTGAGATCAGTACCAAGGTGGAAACCCGTGGGCGCAACAAGATGCCGCCGGGTGTGGTGTTCATGCCGTTCTTTGATGAGCACCGTCTGGTTAATAAATTGACGCTGGATGCCACTTGCCCGATCTCGAAAGAGACGGATTTCAAGAAGTGTGCTTGCAAGGTGGTGAAGGCCTGAGTGGTTTGGGGGCTGAACGTGGTAGGTTTCAGTTTCGGTGTCATTCTCTAATTTTTTTCATCATGTCTCGCCCTACCGACCGCCGTGAGTTTTTGCTGGACACCGCCAAGATGGCTTGCGGCGTGGGTGCGCTTGGGTTGGGGTTAGGGCTGCTCAGCAATCAGGCGAGAGCTTTACCCGCAGGGGCCATTCGGCCACCGGGGGCGGGACTGGAAGACGATTTTCAGGGGGCCTGTATTCGCTGCGGCTTGTGTGTGCGTGACTGCCCTTATGACATTTTGAAGTTGGCCACGCCCCAGCAACCGGTGGCAACGGGTACGCCATTTTTTGTGGCACGTGGCAAACCGTGTGAGATGTGTGAAGACATTCCTTGCGTCAAGGCCTGCCCTACCGGTGCGCTGGACCACAAGCTGACCGACATCAAAAAAGCCAAGATGGGCCTGGCGGTGCTGGTGGACCATGAAACCTGTCTGAACTTTTTGGGCCTGCGCTGCGATGTGTGTTACCGGGTGTGCCCGGTCATTGACAAGGCCATCACGCTCGATGTGCAGCACAACCAACGCACCGCCAAACATGCCATGTTTTTGCCCACGGTGCACTCCGAAGCCTGCACCGGGTGTGGCAAATGCGAGGCCTCTTGTGTGCTCGAAGTGGCCGCCATCAAGGTCTACCCCATCAAGCTGGCCAAGGGTGAACTCGGCGCGCACTACCAATTGGGCTGGGAAGAAAAACGCAAGGCCGGACAGTCGCTGGTGGAAAAGCACAACCTGAAAGATCTGCCTGACCGCCTGCCCGAGGGTGTGAAACTGCCCGGCCATTGGGACCCGGGTAGCGCAAGCCCGGTCAGTCCTTTGCCTGCAGGTGCCACGCCTCTGTCCAGTGAGGCCGCACGATGAGCGCACCGCATCTCAAACTGGCCCAGGAGGCCATCGAAGCCAAAGGCTGGTGGGGAGCGCACCGCTATTTGGTGTTGCGGCGCTTGTCGCAGCTCACTGTATTGCTATTATTTTTGATTGGTCCATGGTTTGGCTGGTGGCTCATCAAAGGTAACCTGAACTACAGCCTGACGCTGGGTGTGCTGCCATTGGCCGACCCCCTGGTGCTGCTGCAGTCGTTGCTGGCCCGCCATGTGCCCGAGCGCAACGCCATCATCGGTGCGCTGATCATTATGGTGTTTTACCTGCTTGTGGGTGGACGCGCTTACTGTGCGTGGGTTTGCCCGGTCAACATCGTCACCGATGCGGCCAATGCGTTGCGACGCCGCTGGGACATTCGGGGCGGGGCAGACATGCCGCGCGAGTCACGTTATTGGGTGTTGGGTCTGATTTTGGTACTGGCAGCCACCACTGGCGGCATTGTTTGGGAACTTGTCAACCCCGTGTCCATGCTGCCACGCGGCCTGCTGTTTGGCATGGGTGCAGGCTGGTTGCTGATCGGGGGCATCTTTTTGTTTGACCTGTTTGTCATGCAGCGGGGATGGTGCAGCCACCTGTGTCCGGTTGGCGCGTTTTACAGTCTGCTTGGGCGTTTCAGCCTGTTGCGGGTGACTGCAACCAAGCGCGAGGCTTGCAACGACTGCCTGGACTGCTTTACCGTGTGCCCTGAACAGCAGGTGATCAAATTGCCGCTCAAGGGGGCCAAAAAAGGGGCCAGCCCGATCATCCTGTCTGGCAACTGCACCAACTGTGGGCGCTGCATTGACGTGTGCTCCAAAGACGTTTTTTCATTTGCCTCCCGGTTCCAAAAAACCCCGGCCAATCTGGCTGACAACGTACGACCAACCCCCTGATTTCATCGACTTTTTTATCGTGGAGACCCGATCATGAACCTGACCCTCAAAGTTTCACTGGCAGCTGTTGTAGCCATCACGCTGGCGGCTTGCGCCAGCACTGCCATGCAGGTCAGCAGCCTGCGCGGCCAGAATGCCAGCACGGTGGATGTCGCCCCCGACGTGAAAGTCTATGTGGGCAAGCGCCCGGGCCAGACGCCCTTGATCGTGCGTAATTTTGAGACTCAGCCACCACTCATTCCCCACACCGTTGAAAACTACGAGATCAACGCCACAGAAAACGCCTGCTGGGAGTGCCACAACAGCGACGACTTCAAGGGTCAAAAAATGCCCATGGTGGGCAAGAGCCATTTGCTCGGCCCGGTGGTGGCTGATATCACTCCCAAGCTGGACATGAAACGCTGGCAGTGTGACAGCTGCCATGTGCCCCAGGTGGATGCCAAACCGCTGGTGGAAAACGCATTCAAGGGTTAGGCGCTGGCTTACGAAAAAGCCACGTTTATGGAGGCGTCAATGCTAGGCGTCTTC
>JBIJDQ010000437.1:0-3120 GCA_044344025.1 Rhodoferax sp. | reverse complement strand
CAAGCGGCTGAAAAAAATGCCCTCGCTGGCAAAGACCACCCCCAAGTGCGAAGGCTGCGTGCCATTGGGCAAAAAATCATTCCTTACGCCCAGGGTTGGAACCCACGCGCCAGGAACTGGCGCTGGGAGATCAATTTGCTTGGCAGTGCCCAGATCAATGCGTTTTGCATGCCTGGTGGAAAAATCGCTTTTTACAGTGGCATCCTTGAAAAACTCAAGTTGACCGACGACGAAGTGGCCACGGTCATGGGGCATGAGGTGGCACACGCCCTGCGTGAGCATGCCCGTGAGCGCATGGGTAAAAATGCCGCCACTGGCATTGGTGCCAATCTGCTCAGCAGTGTGTTGGGCTTGGGGCAATTGGGGCAGACGGTGACCAGTTACGGCGCACAATTGCTCACCCTACAGTTCAGCCGCAGCGATGAGTCCGAAGCCGATCTGGTGGGGATGGAACTGGCGGCACGGGCAGGGTTTGATCCGCGTGCCGGTGTGACCCTTTGGCAGAAGATGGCGGCGGCCAGCAAAGGCGCTCCGCCACAGTGGTTGTCAACGCATCCGGCGGGGTCAACACGCATTGCCGACATTCAGGCCAACTTACCCAAGGTGTTGCCGCTGTACCAAAGAGTCCACACGCCAAAGTCCCAGTAACGCTGGGCAACCTTGGCACGAGCCGTTGTGGGCGGTCAGTCCGATCGAGTTTTCAGGCTCAAGGCCAGCTGGTACAAGGCGTTGCGTGGCTCGCCGGTGATGTCTGCTGCCAGTCTGACTGCGGTTTTAAGCGGCAGTTCAGCCAACAGCAGTTCCAGCACGCGTGAGTCCAGTCCGGTCGGTGCCGCCACGGGTGCCGGGTGCAGCACCAGAGCGAACTCACCGCGCAGGCGATTCGTGTCTGCGGCCAACCAGGCGGGCAGCTCAAGTGCAGCCAGTGTGGCAATTTCTTCAAACTGTTTGGTCAGTTCACGCCCCACAGTGAGCAGGCGTGGCCCAAGTTCCGCCAGGGCGAATGCCAACGCTTCCATGCGGTGCGGGGCCTCCAGCAGCACAACAGCGCGCATTTCCTTGGCAAGAAGCGCCACCGCAGCCTGGCGTTCGGTAGTTTTACTGGGTAAAAACCCGGCAAAAACAAATCCACCCGTCTGTGTCTCGGGCGCAATGCCCGCCACACTCAGCGCGGCGGTCACGCTGCTGGCACCTGGCACAGGCACCACCGGCAACCTTGCCAAGCGCACACTGGCCACCAATCGGGCCCCTGGGTCGCTGATGGCGGGTGTGCCTGCATCACTCACATAGGCGACACGTGCGCCCTGTTGCAGTCGGCCAATCACCGCCTCTGCCGCCTGCGCCTCGTTGTGCTGGTGCACCGCCAACAAGTGCGACGGAGCCTTGTCTATACCGTAGGCACGCAGCATGGCCTGGGTGTGGCGGGTGTCTTCACAGGCCACCACATCGGCCAGTTGCAGCACATGCAGGGCGCGTAGGCTGATGTCGGCCAGGTTACCAATCGGTGTGGCCACAACAAAGAGGCTTCCGGGCCGATAATTCTGGCCACCCGCCGCGTCAACGGCAGCGCGCAAGGCGCTGCTGTATGTGGCGGCAAGATGCAAGGCAGGGTGTGTCATTAATGAATTTTCCTATGGCAAAAGGGCTGGCAACCCAGCGTAGCACCAAGCAGGCGGGAGATGCCGCAGAAGATGCCGCGCTGGCGCACTTGCAGCAAGCAGGCTTGCGACTGTTGGTACGCAATTATCGAACCCCTGGGCGCGGTGGCGGTGAGATCGACCTGATCATGCGTGCGCCTGACGGCACGTGTGTGTTCGTCGAGGTGCGCCAGCGCAAAGACGCCAGCCATGGCGGTGCCGCAGCCAGTGTCAGCACCCTCAAGCAGCGGCGCATCGTGTTCGCGGCGCGCCACTACCTGATGCGTTTGAGCAGCCTGCCGCCTTGTCGGTTTGATGTGGTTGCCGTCCAGGCCAATGCCATTGAGTGGTTGCAGGGTGCATTCGATGCCGCTTGATGTTGGTCTCTCGTTGGCTTGTGGGGTTGCGGTGGCTCCACCAAGTCAAGCGCAGGTCTGGCGCGGGTATCATCGTGCCCATGCTGGAACAACGAATTCAACAACACTTCATCGATAGCGCTGACCTGAAATACCAGGCCGCAGCGCATTTAAGTAAACCCATTGCTGAGGCCGTTCAGGCCGTGCTGGCCTGCGTCACCAGCGGGGGCAAGGTCTTGGCCTGCGGCAACGGCGGGTCTGCCGGTGATGCCCAGCACTTTGCGGCCGAGTTTGTCGGGCGCTATGAGCGTGAGCGCCCAGGCTTGGCGGCCATCGCCCTGACCACCGACAGCTCCATCATCACGGCCATTGGCAACGATTACGACTTCAGCGCCATTTTTTCCCGGCAAGTTCGTGCCTTGGGGCAGCCTGGGGATGTGTTGCTGGCCATTTCCACCAGCGGCAATTCTGCCAATGTGCTGGCCGCTATTGAGGCCGCGCATGAGCGTGAGATGGTGGTGCTTGGTTTGAGTGGGCGCGGTGGTGGCAAGATGAACCAGGCCTTGCGTGACACCGATGTGCACATATGTGTGCCCCATGACCGCACAGCCCGCGTTCAGGAAGTTCATATTCTCGCGTTGCACTGCCTGTGTGATGCGGTTGACACTTTGTTACTTGGTGACCAGGAAAACCCGCTATGACCCAGACCCCAGAATCATTAGGTTACACACGTCTTCTGCGCACCCTGGTGCTCTGCCTGGCGGCGGGCAGCACCTTAAGCGGCTGTTTTCCTGTGGTCATGGGCGGTGCTGTCATGGGGTCGTTGGTGGCCACAGACCGACGCACCTCGGGCACCCAATTGGAAGACGAGGGCATTGAGTTGCGTGCGGCCAGCCGTATTCGTGACAATCTGGGGGAGCGAGGGCACGTGAATGTCAGCAGCTACAACCGTCGCGTTCTGATCACCGGTGAGGTGCCCAATGTGCAGGACAAACAACTGGTTGAGCAGGTGGTGTCAAGGGTAGACAACGTGCAGTCGGTGGTCAATGAGCTGGCTGAGCTGGGCAACGCGACCCTAGGTCAGCGTACGTCCGATGCGGTGGTTACTGCCAGGATCAAGGCGGGCA
>JBIJDQ010000436.1:0-3128 GCA_044344025.1 Rhodoferax sp. | reverse complement strand
ACAACCCTTCGGCCTGGACGCAGCGCTTGCCCATCATCGCCACCGCGCTGATTGGCCTGTTTGTGGCGCGTTACCTGGCGGGTTACCAGCTGGGTCACATACCCGCCGTGTGGGACCCGTTCTTCCTCGGCTCGCCCACGGACCCACAAAACGGCACCGAAGAAGTGATCACTTCGGCATTGTCCAAGGCGTTTCCGGTGTCGGATGCGGCGTTGGGCGGCTACACCTACCTGCTGGAGATTTTGACCGGACTGGTCGGCGCCAAGGCACGCTGGCGCACCATGCCCTGGCTGGTGGTGCTGTTCGGGTTAATGATCGCCCCACTGGGCGTTACCTCGATTGCCTTTGTCATCATCCAACCCATTGTGATTGGCACTTTAAGCACCGTGGCGCTGATTGGTGCGGCGGCGATCCTGATCCAGATTCCGTATTCGCTCGACGAGCTGATTGCCACGCTGCAATTTGTGCGCCGCCGCATAAAGGCCGGGCGCAACGGCTTTGCGGTGTTTTTCCGGGGCGATACCGACACGATGCCAGCGGGTGCTACCGCCAACAGCGCAACCGCTGACGAGTTCAACCAGAGCGCTGGGGTGGTGCTGAAAAACATGATGGCCGGTGGTGTGAATTTGCCCTGGAATCTGGGTCTGGCGGCGTTGATTGGATTGGCGCTGCTGTTTACCCGCCTGTGGCCGGGGCCAGAAGGCAACCTGGCACACGCCCACCACGTGATCGGCTCGCTGGTGCTGACGGTGGTGTCGATCGCTGCCGCCGAAGTAGCCCGACCCGCCCGCTGGCTGAACCTGCCACTGGGGGCTGCATTGATGGCTTCGCCCTTTGTGTTTGCCGGTGGTATAGCGACCACGCTGGTTAGTCTGATCGCTGGTGCGGCGTTGATGGCACTGTCGGTGCGCCGGGGGCCGATACATGAGCGGTATGGGTCATGGGATCGGCTGATCGCCTGAGGAGGTGGCTGGCTCACATCGCAGAGTCAACCGTAAGGTCTTGGTTTCAGTCATCTCAGCACAGCCTCTGTCAACTGCAAATACATCGGCTGCTTACCTCCCAAAAAAAGTGGCAATGGTGCGGGCCATTCAACTGGTGCCGTGATCAGGTTTTAAAGGAGCTTAGTTAAGAAATTATCTGCTTTTTAAGAATCGATTTGCCCCCTATCGTTGAGGCTTCATTCACCCACTGGAGAGTATCAATGCAAATCATTTTTGAATCCCGCGATGCCGATGGCACTCACATGCGTGATTTGTCCGTGGAGCGCGTGCGTTTTGCGCTGCGCCGTCTGGTTGCCCTGGTGCCACACGCCAAAGTGCAGTTCTCTGATGTGAACGGCCCGCGTGGCGGTGTGGACAAGCGCTGCCAGGTGGAGCTGAAAACCGAGGGCGCGGGCACGGTGGTCATTGCCTCGCTGGCCCGAGACTGGCGCACCGCGCTAGACCGCTCCCTGACACGCGCCACAAGGGTGGTCACGCGTGGCTTGCAGCGCACCCAAAAACCGGTGCGTGGCCGCGCCGCCAAACTTGCCCTTGACAGCTAAATACTTGCAACCCATTTAGGAAATTCATCATGAACAACATCAACTCTTCCCCGTTTCCCCATCGCCAGGTGACTAACCCGGTGCTGGTCACCCCGTCCACAGGCACCCATTCAGACCAAGTTAAAAGGGTCTTGCGCAACACCTATGCGCTACTGGCCATGACTCTGCTGTTCAGTGCCGGGGTGGCGGTGCTCACGCTCACGCTGCAGTTGCCTGCACCCGGGCTGGTTCTGACCCTGGTCGGCTACTTTGGCCTGCTGTTTGCGGTGTTCAAGCTGCAAAACAGCGGCTGGGCCTTGCCCGCCGTCTTTGCCCTGACCGGTTTCATGGGCTATACCTTGGGGCCATTGCTGACGCATTCGCTGGCCTTGCCCGGCGGCGCACAAACCGTGACCCTGGCGCTGGCGGCCACCGGTACGACTTTTTTGGCACTGTCGAGTTATGTGCTGCTGACCCGGCGTGACTTCAGCTTCATGGGTGGCTTTCTTTTTGTCGGTATGGTGATTGCCCTGATTGCTGGCCTGGCAGCGGTGTTTTTGCAGATGCCCGCTTTGGGCCTGGCGGTGTCGGCCATGGTGGCTTTGCTGTCGGCGGGCTTGATTCTGTTCGAGACCAGCCGCATTGTGAACGGCGGTGAGACCAATTATGTGATGGCCACCGTGAGCCTGTACGTGTCGGTGTTTAACCTGTTCACGAGTTTGCTGAGTCTGTTTGGGTTGGGTGGTTCCAATGATTGATCTCGCGGTGCCAGACGTGGCCATCGGCGGACTTGCGCTGGCGGGTGCCGTTCTCTACGCCGCATGGCACGAATACACACAGAAGAACCCACGCGATGCCAGCTTGTTGGCTACCGTAGGTGCTATCAGTCTGATGGGCAGCGCCGCAGCATGGCTGCAGTGAGTCCTTCCGGTTCGTCCCATCTCGCCCTGTCTCAATGACTAACAGAACGAAAGAAATTTATGAAATGTCCCAGTTGTAACGATACCAGCCTGGTAATGACTGACCGCCAGGGTGTTGAAATTGACTATTGCCCAAGTTGCCGAGGTATCTGGCTGGACCGAGGTGAACTTGACAAACTGCTGGACCGGGCTGCGGCCGCCATTGCACCAGCAGCATCCGTACCTGCGCCATTGGCACGCAATCGCCCGCAATCAGACTTTGAAGACTCTGACTATCGTGATGGACGGCGCTACCAAAACAGCCGAAAAAAATCATGGCTGAGCGACATTTTTGACTAACCACAGACTCTGAACCATGCAAAGCTTCTTCGATCCCGCCATTTTGTTTTTTGTGTTTGGTATTTTGGCGGGTTCGCTGAAGTCAAATCTGGAGATACCGCCGCAAATCTCGCGGTTTTTGTCACTCTACCTGCTGATGGCCCTGGGTCTCAAGGGTGGGTTTGCCCTGGCGCAATCCGGCTTGACCGCAGATGTGCTCATTAGCCTGGCGGCCGCGTTGGGTATGGCCATTTTGGTGCCAGTGTTGGGCTACATCGTGCTGCGCCGGTTTCTCAATGGTTTTGATGCGGCCGCCATTGCCGCCACCTACGGCTCTGTCAGCGCGGTGACCTTCATCACCGCCG
>JBIJDQ010000435.1:0-3129 GCA_044344025.1 Rhodoferax sp. | reverse complement strand
CCCGCTATCAACTCGGGTTTGAGACTGGACGCGTCAACCAGTTGCTCGTAACAAATGGCAGGCCTAAAGTTGGCGAACAGGCCCAAATTCTTGCGCAGGCCCAAAATGGCCTGTTCTGGTCGCAAGGGGCGGTCCAGCGTGTCGTATTTCCAGTCACCCACTGCACCGAACAAAATGGCATCCGCGTCTTTGGCCAACTGGAGGGTGGACTCAGGCAAAGGGTGGCCGTGCGCCTCATACGCTGCGCCACCGACCAACGCGGTTTCCATCTCAAACTTGAGGTCAAGTGCTTGCAAGACCTTGACCGCCTCGGCCACGATTTCTGTACCAATCCCGTCACCGGGTAAAACTGCAATTTTCATAAATCATCACTAAGTAAAGGGCAAATACTGCTTCATCCGCGCCATGTAGATCATCACCGCCATGACTCGAAAATAATAGCTGCTTATGCAAGCATGGTATGCGCTAGCCAAGGTTTTGTTGTTAAGCGTTCGGTTTCAAAGGCCTTGATCTTGTCGGAATGACGCAGGGTGAGGCCAATGTCGTCAAGCCCGTTGAGCAAGCAGTATTTACGAAACGCCTGAACTTCAAACGGCAACTCATCACCATTTGGCTTAATGACAAGCTGACGTTCCAGGTCAATCGTCAGTGTGTAGCCCGGAAATGCCAACACCTCGGCAAACAACTGGGCAACCTGTGCTTCTGGCAACACAATGGGCAGCAGGCCGTTCTTGAAGCTGTTATTAAAAAAAATATCGGCATAGCTGGGCGCGACGATGGCGCGAAAACCGAATTGATCAAGCGCCCAGGGTGCATGTTCACGTGACGACCCGCAGCCAAAATTTTTGCGTGCCAGCAACACCGATGCGCCTTGAAAGCGCGCCTGATTCAAAACAAAGTCAGGGTTCAGCATACGACTCTTTGGGTCTTGCCCTGGGTAGCCAGCATCCAGATAGCGCCACTCGTCAAACAGGTTTTGGCCGAACCCGGTTTTATGGATGGACTTCAGAAACTGCTTGGGAATAATGGCATCTGTGTCGACGTTTTCACGATCGATCGGAGCGACCAGGCCCTTGAGTAAGGTAAATTTTTGCATGCGACAGTCTTAGTTCTTTTTGGCAACGTCTTCTATTTTTGAACCCGCTTTTTGCAGGTCTTGCCCCACGCCCTTGACGGTGTTGCAGCCGACAAGCGCCAAGAGGGCAGCAACAATGAGCCAGGTGGTCAGTGATTTCATGGTGTTTTTCCTTTTGAATCAACTCAGACAAATTTGCGCACGTCGACAAAATGGCCATGAATGGCCGCTGCCGCTGCCATGGCCGGGCTCACCAGATGGGTTCGCCCACCGGCACCTTGGCGACCCTCAAAGTTTCGGTTGCTGGTGGATGCACACCGCTCACCGGGTTCCAGCCGGTCAGCATTCATTGCCAAGCACATGGAGCAACCCGGCTCGCGCCACTCGAAACCAGCAGCGCGGAAAATAGCATGAAGGCCTTCGCGCTCGGCTTGTTCCTTCACCAGGCCAGAGCCAGGCACCACCAAGGCAAGCTTGATGTTGGACGCCACCTTGCGCCCCAAAGTCTTCACGACGGCTGCGGCTTCACGCATGTCTTCAATGCGGCTGTTGGTGCAAGAGCCGATGAAGACTTTGTCCACATACAGGTCATTGAGTGCCTTGCCGGGTTCCAGGGCCATGTAGGTGAGTGCACGTTCAATGGCGCTGCGCTTGTTGGCATCTTTTTCCTGATCGGGATCGGGCACGAGGTCGTTGATACCCAACACCATTTCTGGTGACGTACCCCAAGTCACCTGAGGCACAAGCGTTGAGGCATCAACGGCCACAGTGGCATCGAAAAATGCGTCCGGATCAGACTGTAGGGTTTTCCAGTAGGTGACTGCCTGATCCCATTCCACCACCGCAGCTGATTCACTGGCTGCGTTGTAACCGGGTGCCAGGGGGCGGCCTTTGATGTACTGAACAGTCTTCTCGTCGACGCCCACCAAGCCAGCGCGGGCACCGGCCTCAATGGCCATGTTGCACACGGTCATCCTGCCTTCCATGCTGAGCGCACGAATGGCAGTACCGCCAAATTCAATGGTGTACCCGGTACCCCCGGCCGTGCCGATCTTGCCAATGATGGCCAGCACAATGTCTTTGCCGCTACAGCCGCGTGGCAGGGTACCATCCACCCGGACCAGCATGTTTTTGGCCTTTTTGGCCAGCAAGGTTTGGGTGGCCATCACGTGTTCGACCTCGCTGGTGCCGATGCCGTGCGCCAGTGCCCCAAAAGCACCATGGGTTGAGGTGTGCGAGTCGCCACAGACAACGGTCATGCCCGGCAGCGTAGCCCCATTTTCAGGGCCAATAACGTGCACGATACCTTGCCGATGCGACATGAACGGAAAATAGGCTGCCGCACCATACTCCTTGATATTGGCATCAAGTGTCAATATCTGCTCTTTACTGGTGGCATCGGTGATGCCGTCATAGCCTAATTCCCAACCGGTCGTGGGCGTGTTGTGGTCAGCCGTAGCCACAATGGAGCTGACGCGCCAGACTTTGCGTTTGGTTTGCCGAAGCCCTTCAAACGCCTGTGGGCTGGTGACCTCATGGACGAGATGGCGGTCAATGTAAAGCAGCGCAGTGCCGTCGTCTTCGGTATGGACGACGTGTTCGTCCCAGAGTTTGTCGTAAAGGGTGCGTCCCATCGTGGTTCCTTGGTAAGTGTGCAATTTTAAACAACAGCCGCACTGCGTTACGTTACAAACAACAAAGCCCGCCGGTGTTGCCAGCCGGCGGGCTTTTTGACGGCTAAGCTGGCTTAACGGTCTGCCACAGGCTTCACGTTGCGGGTTGCCGAGCCAGTGAATAACTGACGTGGACGTCCAATCTTGTACTCACTGTCACTGATCATTTCATTGAGTTGAGCAATCCACCCCACCGTGCGTGCCAAAGTGAAGATGCCGGTGAACAAGTTCACTGGAATGCCAATGGCGCGCTGAACGATACCGGAGTAGAAGTCGACGTTGGGGTAGAGCTTGCGTGACACAAAATACTCGTCTTCCAAGGCAATCTTTTCGAGTTCCTTGGCCAACTTGAACAAAGGATCGTTTTCCAAGCCCAACTCA
>JBIJDQ010000037.1:0-11139 GCA_044344025.1 Rhodoferax sp. | reverse complement strand
TAGTTTTGCTTGCCATTACCGGCAAAATGAAAGCATCCACTGCCAGTGACAACACCACGGGTCACGTGTGGGACGGCGACTTACGCGAAATGAACAACCCACTGCCCCGGTGGTGGAGTTACATGTTCGTTTTTACAATCGTTTTCTCGCTGATCTACTTGGTGCTTTACCCAGGTTTAGGAAGTTATGGCGGCACTTTGGGCTGGTCTTCCGACAAACTGCACAAAGACGAAGTTGCCAAGGGCGATGCTGAAACAGCTCCCATCTATGCCAAGTTCAACGGCATGAAACCTGAGGATGTGGCAAAAGACGCAAAGGCAATGGCTATCGGGGAGCGCCTGTACAGCAACAACTGTGCACAGTGTCATGCATCAGATGCGCGCGGTAACAAGGGCTTCCCTAACCTGACGGATGGTGATTGGCTGCACGGTGGCACCCCTGAGAAGATCAAGGAAACCCTGGTTGGTGGTCGCAATGGCAACATGCCTCCCATGGCTGCTGCAGTGGGCGGAGCTGATGACGTCAAAAACGTTGCACAGTATGTGTTGAGTTTGTCTGGTAGCCCACACGACTCTGCTCGTGCGGCGTTGGGTAAAGAGAAGTTCGCTGTATGTGCAGCTTGCCATGGTGTGGACGGCAAAGGCATGCAGGCCGTGGGTGCGCCAAATCTTACCGACAACATCTGGTTGCACGGATTTGGCGAGAAGGCCATCATCGACATGGTCAACAACGGTAAAGTCAATGTTATGCCAGCGCAGGCACAGAAGCTGACAGAACCACAAATTCACGTGTTGACCTCTTACATTTGGGGCATGTCCAACAAGTGACCTGTCTGGCTACCAAATAAGAAGACTTGGTCTTCCTGCGAAGGGAGACCAGGTTTTTTTGTTTCTGGACCAGGAACTTTCCTGTGGTGGGCTGGTCTAAAAAAGGTACCTCTTAATCGGTCAATGAACTTAAATTAGACAATGGAAAATTCTGAAAAAGTATCTTGCGCTCCTTGGTGGAAACATGGTTTCGTCTGGATGGTCATTGCAGGGCCTGCTATTGTCGTGGTAGCAGGTTTTGTGACGCTTTATCTGGCCATGAGTCGACCAAATGAAATCATCACTGATGAGACTTACCGACCCCAGCGGCAATCTGACCAGTCAATTGAGGCCAGCAGAAAAGACAGCAGCTTTGCACCCGCCGTTCAAGGGCGCAACCATGCTGCAACTGGGTTGGTACCCACAACAAAATAAACCTGCCTTGGCAAGCAGACTACTTTGGGTTCACGATGTCCTTCAGGGCTTCTGTATTGATAATGTGAACATGGCGTTGTTTGACCTCGACAACGCCATCTTCGACAAATTTTGAAAATGTCCGGCTGATGGTTTCCAGTTTCAAGCCCAGAAAACTGCCAATTTCTTCACGGGTCATGCGCAATACCAATTCAGACTGAGAGAAGCCTCGCGCGTGCAGGCGCTGCGCCAAGTTAAGTAAAAAAGCAGCCAACCGTTCCTCCGCCCGCATGCTTCCCAGCAGCAGCATCACACCGTGTTCACGAACAATTTCACGGCTCATGATTTTGTGCACATGGTGTTGCAAGGCGGTCACTTCACGCGACAGGTTTTCAATTTGTGCGAAGGGCATGGCGCAAATTTCACCATCTTCCAAGGCCACTGCATCACAGGTGTGATGGTCATGCACAATACCATCAAGCCCAATAATTTCGCCTGCCATCTGAAAACCGGTCACCTGGTCACGTCCATCCTCGGAGGTAATGCAGGTTTTAAAAAACCCTGTCCTGATGGCATAAAGGTTGGTGAAACGCTCACCATTGTGAAAAACGGTCTCTCCACGCTTGATTTTTCGGCGTGCGCCAATAATTTCGTCAATGCGATCAAGTTCACTATGGCTCAGTCCAACAGGCATGCACAGTTCGCGCATATTGCAGTCTGAGCAGGCAATTTTGATTGTTTCGTGGTTCATGGCGTGATTTTGACACTGTTCGCACCCAAGTACTGATCTGGGTCAATTTTCGTTGTGTTTAGTTTCTGTTGCTTTGTTGACAGAGATCAAGAAAGTTTTGGGAAATATTTGGCATATTTGGCACCATTGAGAAGGAATACCCATGATTGAAAGCACGGCTGAGCCGATTTCCGAGAGCCTGATCCGTCAGTACGATGTTTCCGGGCCGCGTTACACCTCATATCCAACGGCTGACCGGTTTGTTGAAGCGTTTGCTGCCCAAGACTACATTCAGGCATTGGAGCAACGCCGCACAGGTGCGTCGGCATTGGTGCTGCCGCTGTCTTTGTATGTGCACATCCCTTTTTGCGAGTCGCTTTGTTATTACTGCGCCTGCAACAAAATCATCACCAAGCACCATGATCGTGCGGCAGCGTACCTGAAATACTTGGGCCGCGAAGTGGATCTGCACACCAAGCACATGGGCATGGGGCAGGTATTGTCCCAATTGCATTTAGGTGGTGGCTCACCGACTTTTCTGTCTGATGACGAGTTGCGTGAGTTAATGGCCATGTTGCGCCGCAATTTCACGTTCACGCCCGGCGGCGAGTACTCTATCGAGATTGACCCGCGCACGATTGACGAAACGCGGCTCGATACCTTAGCCGAGTTGGGCTTTAACCGCTTGAGTTTCGGTATTCAAGACTTTGACCTTGCCGTTCAAAAAGCTGTTCACCGAGTGCAACCCGCAGAGCAGGTGTTTGCTCTGGTTGCCGCTGCAAGACTACGTGGGTTTGAGTCTGTGAATGCTGACCTGATTTATGGTTTGCCAGAGCAAACGCCCGAGTCGTTTGACCGGACCATGGCGCAAATATGTGAACTCAGACCAGATCGCATTGCGCTGTACGCCTACGCCCACTTGCCGGAACGTTTCAAACCTCAACGGCGTATTTCTTCGGTAGAAATCCCGACAGCGTCCGCCAAGATCGCAATGCTGGCCCGTTCTATGGCGGCGTTGATGGCTGCCGGTTATGTCTATATCGGTATGGACCACTTTGCCTTGCCTAACGATTCGTTGGCAGTGGCCAAGCGCCAAGGCCGCTTGCACCGAAACTTTCAGGGGTACAGCACCCAGCCGGATTGCGACATGATTGGTTTGGGCGTGTCGTCGATTGGCCGAATTGGTGCCACTTACAGCCAGAACGCCAAGACGCTGGAGGAGTACTACGACTTCCTGGATCAAGGCCAGTTTCCGGTGGTGCGCGGGCTGGCTTTAACCCGAGACGACTTGGTGCGCCGTGCAGTCATCATGGCCCTGATGTGCCAAGGACGTTTGTCTTATGAATCAATAGAGTTGGCCCATTTGTTGGATTTCAAAGAATACTTCGCCAAGGAAATGCAGACCATGCACGCCCAGGTTGAGCAAGGCTTGGTAGAACTTGACGACTGTGGCATTCAAGTCACGCCCAAGGGTTGGTTTTTTGTGCGGGCGGTTGCCATGGTGTTCGACCGCTATTTACAAACTGACCGCACACGCGCCAAGTTTTCGAAAATACTTTAAATTCCAACGATGGAAACATCTCTTGCCACAACCGCGCTGCTCATGGGGCTAGCGGGTGGCCCCCACTGCATTGCCATGTGTGGCGCAGCCTGCGCTGGTATTGGCCAAGCAGCTGGCCCACAAAAAACCTCCGCCATGTGGACATTTCAGCTGGGCCGGGTGCTGGGCTATGCCTCGCTTGGCGCGCTAGCTGCGGCTTCCATGCAGGGTTTTGGTTGGTTGACGGTCCAATCTGCAGCCTTGCGACCGGTTTGGAGTATGTTTCATGTGGCGATGATGGTCCTTGGGCTGGTGCTGCTATGGAATGCACAACAGCCGGTCTGGATGGAGCAGGCGGGGCGAAAGATCTGGGCCCATGCCCGTGGTTTGGCACTGGGGCGCGGACGGGGTGCACCGCTGTTGGTGGGTGCGCTCTGGACATTTTTACCCTGCGGCTTGCTCTATTCGGCATTGTTGGTGGCGGGTCTGAGCGGCCATGCGCTCGACGGTGCTGTGGTCATGGCGCTGTTTGCGCTTGGAACCAGTGTCTCCATGATGCTCGGGCCATGGCTGTGGTTGCGCTTGAAAGGTAATGGTTCGGGGGATTGGGGCGTGCGTTTGGCTGGATTGGCTCTGGCGGCTAGTTCAGCCTGGGCTTTGTGGATGGCCTACGCCCACGATGCCGCTCCGTGGTGCGCCACTTGAGGGCATGACTCCGTAGGACGGGCCGTGCGCTGGGATAATCAGCGGCATGCCGATTTCTCAAAGTCCTAATTCCGATCGATGGCGGCTGTCAGTGGCCCCAATGCTTGACTGGTCCGACCGACACTGCCGTTATTTTCACCGTTTGTTGTCCAAGAGGGCCCTTTTGTACACCGAGATGGTGACCACGGGCGCGCTGATCCATGGCGACGTGGCGCGGCATCTGGCCTTTAATGCCCAAGAACACCCGGTGGCGTTGCAATTGGGCGGCAGTGAACCGAATGACCTGGCTCAATGCGCCCGTTTGGGCGCGCAGTGGGGTTATGACGAGATCAACCTTAACTGCGGCTGCCCCAGTGAGCGCGTACAACGCGGCGCATTTGGCGCCTGCCTGATGAACGAGCCGCGTTTGGTGGCTGACGGTGTGAAGGCCATGGTGGATGCGGTGAGCATCCCTGTCACGGTCAAGCACCGCATTGGCATTGACCAAGTGGAAAGTTATGAATTTGTGCGCGATTTTGTCGGTGAAGTCAGCCGCGCCGGTTGTGGCACCTTTGTTGTTCACGCCCGCAACGCCTGGCTCAAGGGCCTAAGCCCCAAAGACAACCGTGAGATACCCCCGCTTCGTTACGACTGGGTTTATCAGCTCAAGCGTGATTTTCCAACGCTAGTCTTTGTGCTCAACGGGGGTGTGAAGACCCTTGAACAGATGGCGCTCCACCTCACGCACGTCGACGGGGTCATGTTGGGCCGCGAGGCTTACCACAACCCTTGGAGCCTAACCCAGTGGGACACCTTGTGTGGCCCTGCTGATAACACCAACCCAACCGAAGTGATGCCGCCTGTGCTCACACGCGAAGCAGTAGAGGCACAGATGGTGGCTTACATGCAGGACCAACTGACCCTGTACGGTACGCCGTGGCCGTCCATTGCCCGGCACATGCTTGGTTTGCGCCATGGGTTGCCCGGTTCCAGGCGTTGGCGCCAAATCTGGAGTGACCACCAACTCAAAGCCACTGCACCCGCGCAGGTCATGGCATTGGCGCACGGGCTGACGTGATGCTTTCGGAACAATCGCGCCTTCGGATTGCAGCGGCCCTGATCTGGGTTATTCCCGCCCTTTGGGCCACCAACTACATCGTGGCCCGCAGCGCCGCCGGGGTGGTTGAGCCCTACACGCTGGCGTTTGGACGTTGGGTGCTGGTTGGCAGCCTTTTGGTGTTTTTGACACGGGTCGAGCTTTGGCAGCATCGCGCACACCTTGCCTCCAGCTGGTTTCATTATCTGGCGCTGGGTGCGCTGGGTATGTTTGTCTGTGGTGCCTGGGTCTACCAGGGTGCCAAAACTACAGTGACCATGAACATGGCGCTGATTTATTCGGCCTCACCCGTGCTGATCGCCTTGGGCGCGGTGGTCTGGCTGAATGAGCGTTTCAGTTGGCGGCAAGCGGGCGGGGTCTTGCTTGCCCTGTCTGGGGTCATGCACGTGATTGTTCGGGGCCAGTGGCTGGCTTTGACCCAAGTGCAGTGGGTGGCCGGAGACGGCTGGATTTTGGCAGCCATGGTGTCGTGGGCGGCTTTTGCCTTGCTGCAAAAAAGATGGCACAGCCCGCTGGGTGCGAGCGCCCGACTGGCCATGATTTGTGTGGGCGGCGTGGTGTTGCTGCTGCCCTTGGCTGGACGAGAGATGTTGTCTGGGCTGGCGCCAACATGGACACCCAAGGCCACCACCCTGGTGCTGGTGGCTGCCTTGCTGCCCGGCTTGGGGGCTTACTGGCTGTACAGTTGGGCACAGAAAGTTATTGGTGCCAGCCGGGTGGCGGTGACCTTGTACCTGGCTCCCCTGTATGCGGCATTGGCGGCCTGGCTCCTGCTGGGCGAACCCCTGGGTTGGCACCATCTGATGGGGGCCGGGTTGATTTTGCCGGGTGTGTACCTAGTCAATCAAGTGGTCAGGCCCCCAGACCCTTCTTGAGGGCCAAGTTATCATCACCACAGCAGGACAAAACCCGCGTTTGCCGTGCATTTCTCTTCTCAGACTATTGCTTTTAGCCTCCCGTGCGTCTTAATTCCATCAAACTATCCGGCTTCAAGTCATTTGCCGAACCGACCAACTTTCTCTTGCCAGGCCAACTGGTCGGCGTGGTAGGGCCCAATGGCTGTGGCAAGTCCAACATCATGGATGCCGTGCGTTGGGTGCTTGGCGAATCCAAAGCATCGGAGTTGCGCGGCGAATCCATGCAGGACGTGATTTTTAATGGCACCACCACCCGCAAGCCCGCAAGCCGTGCCAGCGTGGAGCTGGTGTTTGACAACGACGACCACCGTGCCGGTGGTCAATGGAGCCAGTTTGGTGAAATTGCGGTCAAGAGGGTGTTAACCCGGGACGGCAGCAGCAGTTATTTCATCAACAACCAACCGGTGCGCCGCCGTGATGTGCAAGACGTTTTCCTGGGCACCGGTCTGGGTCCGCGCGCCTACGCCATCATTGGTCAGGGCACGATCAGCCGCATCATTGAAAGCAAGCCTGAAGAACTGCGCCTTTTTTTGGAAGAAGCTGCGGGTGTCTCCAAATACAAAGAGCGCCGCCGTGAAACCGAACACCGCTTGACCGACACCCGTGAAAACCTGACCCGCGTAGAAGACATTCTGCGCGAGCTTAATGCGAACCTTGACAAGCTGGAGAAGCAGGCCGTTGTAGCGCAAAAGCACCACAGCTTCACAGCAGCCGTCACTCTCAAGCAGCAACAGCTCTGGTTTTTGAAGCGTTCCGAGGCCGAAAGTGACCAGGCGCGGGTGCGCACTGACGGTCTTGGCGCGGTCAACGCGCTGGAAAGCCGCATGGCAGACCTGCGCCACATTGAGGCCGAACTGGAGTCTGTGCGCCAGGCGCATTACGCAGCCGGTGACCAAGTTAACCAGGCGCAAGGCCTGCTGTATGAGGCCAGCACCGAGGTTGGCCGCCTCGAAGCCGAGATTCGATTTGTGGTGGAAAGTCGCCATCGGGTTGAGTTGCGCTTGGACACCCTCAGAGAGCAGGGTGCCCAATGGGTCACACGCGGCGAAGATGCCCAAGCTGAGTTGGACAATCTGGCCGAACTCGAACTGCTGGGCGAAGAGAAAACCGAGTTGTTGTCCGCCCAAGTGGAGGAACAGGCCCAAGCCTTGCCTGACCTTGAGGATGCCCTGCGCAACGCACAGCGTGCGGCCAGTGACCAGCGGGCCAGCGTCGGCCAGGTTCAACAGCATTTGGGCGTGCTGGCCGCCGAGCAGCGCAACATGGACGAGCAAACCCGCCAGCTTGGTACACGCCGTGCACGTCTGCTGACCGACCGGAATGCCTTGACTGCGCCCGACGCGCAGCTTGTGCTCGACCAGCAAAACCAGTTGACCCAGGCCGAGGACAGCGCCGACGTGGCCCATGCCAGACTGGCTGAATTGCAAGACAGCGCACCCGAGTTGGATGACCGTCGCCGCCGTCAACAAACCGTGGTGAACGCCGAATCCGCCCAAGCGGCCGACCTGACGGCCCGACTTGAAGCATTGAGAGCGCTACAGGAAAAGGTCAAGACAGACGGCAAGCTGCAACCCTGGTTGCAGCGCCATGGCCTTGACCACCTGCAAGGCCTGTGGAGTCGCATCCACATTGAGCAAGGCTGGGAAAACGCTCTGGAAAGCGCGTTGCGTGAGCGGCTGGGCGCGCTCGAAGTCAGCCGCCTGGAACTGGTTCGCGCCTTCGCCTTGGATACACCGCCCGCCAAGCTGGCCTTTTTCAGCCCATCCGCCACGCCGCAAGCCACATCGTGCGGGGGTTTGCCCCGCCTTGCGGACCTGTTGCGCCTGCACGACGCCAGCCAAAAAGCCGTTTTGGACGACTGGCTGAAAGGCAGCTACACCGCTGCCAGCCTGGAAGAAGCGTTGACTTGGCGTGAACAGCTGCAAGGCGGCGAACTCATTTATGTCAAAACCGGCCATTCCGTGGGGCGTTACAGCGTCAGCTTTTACGCACCTGACTCCGAGCAGGCCGGCCTGCTGGCACGTGCCCAGGAAATTGAAAACCTGGAAAAGCAACAACGTGCTCAGGTGCTTATTACCGAAGAATCCCGCGCCAGCCTGATTCGCGCCGAGGCGGCCTATGCCGATGTGTCACAAAGGCTGCTCACTGCCCGCCGGGAGGCCACCGAGTTGCAGAATCGTCGCCATGAGCTGGAGGTGGAAACCCTGCGCCTGACGCAACTGGCAGAGCAGGCGCGCAACCGCAGCCTGCAAATTGCTGGTGACCTGGCAGAAGTCGATGCCCAATTGGGCGAGTTGCAAGAACGCCGCATGGAAGCCGAAGCGCGTTTTGAAGAACTTGACATGCAATTGGCCGACACCCAGGAGCGCCATGTCGAGCTTGATGACCGCGTGATTCTGGCTGAACGCAAGCTGGGCGAATGCCGGGAACAACAGCGTAGCCTGGAGCGCCAGGCCCAAGAGGCCACTTTCACCCTGCGCAGCCTGGGTGCCCGGCGTGCCGAACTAGCCCGCGCCATCGACACTGCTGCCAGCCAAGCCAACAACGTGCGGGCTGAAGCCCAGCGCGCACAAGACGAGTTGGCCCGGCTCAACGATGCCGCAGCCCAAGGTGGCTTGCAGCAGGCACTTGCCGCCAAACTTGAGCGTGAAAAACACTTGGGCGCTCAGCGCAGCCAATACGACGACCTGACCGCGAAACTGCGCGCCAGTGACGAGCGCCGTTTTCAACTTGAGCGTGAACTCGACCCCCTGCGCGCACGCATCACCGAATTTCAGCTTAAAGAACAGGCAGCCCGCCTCGGGTTTGACCAATACCACCAGCTGCTCTTGGACGCTCAAGCCGACTTTGCGGCATTGGCGTCGTCGGTGGCTGACGGCACGGTGCGCCTTCCCGGCATGCAGGGCGACATTGACCGCCTTCACCGTGAGATTGCCGCACTGGGCGCGGTCAACCTGGCCGCGCTTGAAGAATTGGCCGCCGCCAGTGAGCGCAAGCTTTTTCTCGATGCCCAAACCGCCGATCTGGTGGAAGCCATGACCACGCTGGAAGATGCCATCCGAAAAATCGATGGTGAAACCCGAGAGCTGCTCTCAGGCACTTTCAACACTGTCAACGAACACTTCGGAAAAATGTTCCCAGAGTTGTTTGGTGGCGGAAACGCGCGCTTGGTCATCACCGGCGACGAGATTCTGGATTCCGGCGTGCAGGTCATTGCACAGCCGCCGGGCAAGAAAAACCAGAGCATTGCCTTGTTGTCGGGTGGCGAAAAAGCCCTGACCGCCATCGCCTTGGTGTTTGCCATCTTTCAGCTCAACCCGGCACCGTTTTGCCTGCTTGACGAGGTGGACGCGCCACTGGACGATGCCAACACCGAGCGTTATGCCAAACTGGTATCAAGCATGAGCAAATCCACCCAATTCCTGTTCATCAGCCACAACAAGATCGCCATGGAAATGGCCAAACAACTGATTGGGGTCACCATGCAAGAGCAGGGTGTCTCCCGCATTGTGGCAGTGGACATGGATTCAGCCCTTTCATTGACCGACGCGGGGTAACACATGAGCCAATTGCAACTTGGATTGATCCTGACCGGTGTGGTGGTGTTGTTGGGTGTGCTGCTGCAGAACCTGTGGTTGGCGCGTCGCAACCGGCCCCGGCAACCCGAGCCCGCCCCACCCGGGCTGAGCAGTGCAAACGAACCTACTTTGAACGCAGCAGCTTTTGAAGACACTGGTTTTTCCTTGCCGGTACCCGAAAAAAAACCCACGCTGGATGCCTTGATTGACAGCCTGGCGCCAATCGCCCTGGACGCGCCGGTGTCTGGTGAAGCTGCACTGGCCGCGTTGCCACCCACGCGTCGGGTGGGCAGCAAACCCTTTACCGTTGAGGGCTACAACGAGCGCTCCAAACGCTGGGAGTTTCCTTGCCAGGGAGAACGCTACAGCCAGTTGCAATCGGGCATTCAATTGGCCAACCGCTCCGGACCGCTCAATGAGATCGAATTTTCTGAATTTGTGGGTAAAACTCAAACTTTTTGTGACGCGTTAGGCGGCACCCCGGATTTTCCCGAGATGCGCCAGGAGGTCAGCCGTGCCCGCGAGCTTGACCAGTTTGCCAGTGACCATGATGCCCAGCTCAGCTTTATGGTGCGCGCGCGCCGTGCCGCCTGGAGCCCCAGCTACATCCAGCAAATGGCGGCCAAACTTGGTTTTGTGCCTGGTGCTATCGCAGGGCGCATGGTGGTGCCGACCAGCCAGGCGGGTTTGCCTGCGGTGCTGAGCCTGAACTTTGACGCGCAGGCTGCATTGGCCGAAGACCCCACCCAGTCCGCCCTGCGTGAAGTGACCCTCAGTCTGGATGTGGCCCAGGTTGAGCGTGGCGAACGCGCCTTTGAGCGCATGCGTGAAGCCGCCTTGTCGCTGGCCAAAGACATGGACGGGCTGCTGACCGACGACCACGGTGTAGGCTTGCCTGCCGAGGCCATGGACGTGATTGGAGCCGAACTTGACCGCTTGTATGACACGCTGGCGCAACGTGAGTTGGCCGCTGGCTCCGCGTTGGCGCGTCGGCTTTTCTCTTGAAGTGAGCCACCTTGATGCCCTCGACACCTGACCTGTTTGCCCAAGAGCCCGACTTGGGCGACCAAATGGCGCAACTGCGGCAAGCACTGCATCGCCATGCCCACAGCTACTACGTGCAAGACGCGCCTACGGTGCCAGATGCCGAGTACGACCGCCTGTTCCAGCAATTGCAGGCGCTTGAGGTGCAACACCCCGAGCTGCTCACCCCTGATTCCCCCACCCAGCGGGTAGGTGGCCGTACCCTGGACCAGTTTGTCCAGGTCCGCCACGCCGTGCCCATGCTCAGCATTCGCACCGAAACCGACACCACCGCCAACGGCGCCGAAAATTTTGACGCCCGCATTCGCC
>JBIJDQ010000584.1:0-2615 GCA_044344025.1 Rhodoferax sp. | reverse complement strand
ATTCTTCATCAGTGCCAGCAAGAGCGCAATTCTGGCCTTGACAGGCGACAAACCCTTCGAATCTTCAAATTCAGCATTGGCCGTTGCCAACACCTTGCCATTGGCGCATCGGGTTGAACGCCAAACCTTGATGCCCTGTGCCTTTGCACGGCGCAGCGCAGCTTCCACGTCAACATGCATCGTGCCGTTGCCAGTGGCAGCCACCACCAATCCCTGCAATGGGGCATGCCCTGACAGCGGCAACATCAATGCATCAACCACTGCTGCACTTCCACCGACGTGGTTCATGACGATTTCGACACGGGGCCACACGCCCCAACTCGCTACATATTCAATAGCTCTTCGTGCTTCACTGACAAGCACCACAGGCCAGTTTCTTAACAAACGCACACACCCTTCTTCGACATATGCAAGTGGCCCGGCATCGCCCGAGCTAAAGGCATCAAGCTTGTAGGTGTGACTTTTTTGAACATCCAACGCACCGTGTACCGTACCTGCACAAACGACCACCACGCCATGCGCCCCGGGAGATAAAACCACCGCCAAGGCATCCAGCAGGTTTTGCGGACCATCCGGCGACAAACTCGACGCAGGGCGCATCGCACAAGTCAGGACCACGGGCTTGGCCATGAGGCGCTCAGGAGGCAATACAGCATGTAAAAAGAAGGCTGTTTCTTCCAGGGTGTCGGTGCCATGGGTCACCACAATGCCCTGCACGGTGTCATCAGCCAAACACTGACTGACACGCTGCGCCAGTGCCACCCACACGGCAAATCCCAAGTCTTTGCTGTCCAACTGAGCCACTTGTTCACTCACTAACAAACGCCCATCAAGCAAAACCTGCAGGCCTGGCACATCGGCCAGTAACTGAGCTACACCCACTTGCGCAGCGGTGTAGCCGATGTTGTCCGCCGCATTGCTGGCCGTGCCCGCAATGGTGCCCCCTGTGCCCAACACCACCACTTTTTTTAAATTTGGATCAGATTCCACTTGCAGACTTTCAAAAACTGGTTAAAAATACAGTTACTGGATAGGAAAACAGTGTTTGTGTGTTTAGCCCACACCGCGATCGGTCCAGCCCTTGTTTAATATTCGCCGCCTAAAGGAGTCACCATGCTCAGTCGCCCCAAGCTCACAGACCGTCAGCAGCAAATCCTCGATCTTATCGAACGCGCCATTGCACGCACCGGAGCGCCACCCACCCGAGCTGAAATCGCCACCGAATTGGGCTTCAAGTCTGCCAACGCAGCTGAAGAGCACTTGCAGGCCCTGGCACGAAAAGGTGCCATCGAACTGGTCAGTGGCACATCCCGAGGCATTCGCCTGCGCGGTGACACGTTGCGCTCCATCAACGAATCGCGTGGTCAGTCTTTTGCGTCAGTCGTTTCAGGGTTGGCCCAACTCGCTCTGCCCCTGATTGGCCGGGTGGCGGCAGGTTCGCCAATTTTGGCGCAAGAGCATATTGACCGAACCTTTTTTGTCGAAGACAGCCTGTTTCAGCGCAAGCCGGATTACCTGCTGAAAGTGCGCGGCATGTCGATGCGTGACGCGGGCATCATGGACGGCGACCTGCTGGCGGTGCAAACCACCCGCGATGCAAAAAATGGTCAGATCGTGGTGGCACGCTTGGGTGATGAGGTCACGGTCAAACGCTTCATGCGCCACAACAACCTGGTCGAGTTGCACCCCGAAAACCCCGACTACCAGACCATTGTGGTCGACCCGGGTGAACCTTTTGAAATTGAAGGCCTGGCCGTTGGCCTGATCCGCAACACGATGTTGATGTAGTTTCCCAAAGCTGCACTCGCCCTAACCCATTCACGAAGGTTTGCCATGAACACTGCAACCCCATCCACCGGCATGATCACCCCACTCAAAGCCTTGTGGCGATGGCTTGTTGCCACGCCTGGGGTGGCACAAACCCCAGGTGGTAGAACCCAACAACTGCAAGGATCGACGCATTGCGGCAGCACCCTGCGCAACCATGTGTTGAGGGGGGGCTCTCATGTGCCAACACCACCGGTCTTGCGCAGACCACTGCGAATGGTACGTGTCATGGAGGCAGGGCAAGCGCCGTGGCAGGTTGGGCGCATGGTCATTTCTGGGCGCATGGCCGATGTGTGTGCCGAACTCGACCGCTTGGCGGCCCACGAAGCACGTCTGCACTGACCCTGGCGACTCTGCGGTCTAAAACACAGATACCCCTCTGAAACGAACCTGAAAATCTTGTTTTTTGACCTCCTATTGCGCTTTTTGGAGTTGCGCTAAGTCAGGACATGAATCGTCGAGGCACAATTGACCCAATGAACATTGTGATACTTGATGACAGTATTCTCCAATGAGAGTTGGGCGTTATTTCTAAAAGCTACGGCAAAACCTCAAGCTACCCCACAACCCTGTTCAGCCACTTATCAAGCCGCTCATGGCTCAGCCCTAGCCCTAGACCCGCACAGAAGCCAATCCACAATGCAGCCAAGGCAAGGGCCATGCTGTCATTCAAAGTGCTTGCAAGCGTGGCAACCAGCGCACCGATGCCTTCCTGTGCAAGCCGGGTTTCTGATGGTGCCAACCCCAGCGCCTGTCCAACCACGCCAGCCAGACCAACCTCATCATTC
>JBIJDQ010000036.1:0-11145 GCA_044344025.1 Rhodoferax sp. | reverse complement strand
ACAAACTGGAGCCACCAAGAAGAAAGGACTTAGAGCATTTCTACTCTAAGTCCTTGATTCATATGGTCGGTGTGAAAGGATTCGAACCTTCGACCCCTTGCACCCCATGCAAGTGCGCTACCAGGCTGCGCCACACACCGGAGCTTTAGATTATAACCAAAAGTCAACTCTCTTTAAAAGCTTGGGGATAGCAATTCACGGATAGCGAACAGCTCCTGGCGCACTTGCTGCCAGGAACTGTTTGGTGCAGCAGTTGCTTCATTAAACTTGGAGTCGTCCATTTCTGTGACCTCCAGTCCCTCCAGCAGAATTTCGTTCATCGGCTTGCTTTCCAACTCATCCTGCAAGACTTCTTGCATTTTGTTGCGTGCACCACTGATGGTGAAGCCTTGGTCGTACAACAGGTCACGTATCCGTCGAATCATCAGTACCTCGTGGTGCTGGTAATAGCGGCGATTGCCCCTGCGCTTCATGGGCCGCAACTGGGTGAACTCCTGCTCCCAATACCGTAGCACATGAGGCTTGACACGACACAAGTCACCCACCTCACCAATGGTAAAGTAGCGCTTGGCGGGGATTGAAGGGAGAGAATTCTCCATGAAAATCAAAGGAGTGGACAATGAAGCTGCGAGGTTACTCTAAGAACACACCCGCTGTAAAGCGCGCTTAAAGCAACTCGTGAACCCGTCGCGGTTGGTCAACCTACAAAATCCTTACCCTGACCCGGTTCCTGGATTTGCACCTTAAGTTTCTGACTGGCATGGAAGGTCACCACGCGCCGCGCCGCAATGGGAATGGCCTCGCCGGTTCTCGGGTTGCGCCCAGGTCGTGGCGCTTTGGTGCGGATTTGAAAATTGCCAAATCCTGCGACCTTGACATCGGTGCCATTCACAAGGTTGGTCGAAATCAGATCGAAAAACGCATCAATCATGTCCTTAGACTCCCGTTTATTCAAGCCAATTTGCTCAAACAACAGCTCTGCCAGTTGTGCCTTGGTCAAAGCTGGTGTTTCCAGTGTTTCAACGGTGATGTTCATGAGTTTGGTCTTCTTTATAGGTCGGTCAACCAAAGTTCAAGCCCTTTGGCGCGCACCCAGCTGTGTGGCAAGTGTTGCCACCACAGCGGCCACAGTTGTCTCAATTTGGGCTTCAGTCAGTGCCACATCAAGGCCATTAAGTGTTAACCGCACGGCCATACTTTTCTCTTGGACGTCTGTAATGTCGCCGCTTTTGGAGCGGTAGATGTCAAACAGCACCGCGTCGCGCAATAGACCATCTGTGGGTGCGGCCCAGATGGCTTGCATCAACGCTTCATGCGTCACATGCTCTGCCACCAGTACCGCGATGTCCCGCTCGACGGCCTGAAACTTGGATACTGCCTGAAAACGGGGAACTGTCCGATTCAAAACGCTGTCCAGGTCAATCTCAAACATCACCGGTGCCTGGTTTAACTCGTAGCTCTGGCGCCATTTGGGATGCAGTTCACCGACAAAGCCAACAGTAACCCCGGCAATAAGAATCTGTGCGCATCGACCAGGGTGCAAAGCCGGGTGCTGGGCTGGAACAAACGTCAAAAGCGTCGGTGCGAGCAATGTTTCAAGATCACCTTTCACGTCATAAAAATCAACTGGCCGGTCTTTTCTGTCCCAGTTTGACGCATCACTGGCGCCCACAGCCAGACCAGCCAGCCGCATGGGTTGATCAAACCCTTTGACCGTGGTGTCGGTACTGTCAACCGTTTGGTCACGCAAAAACACGCGACCCATTTCAAAGACCCGTACGCGCGGTACCTTCCGGTCCTGGTTAAACTTTAATACTTGTAGCAAAGAACCTATAAGGGATGAGCGCATAACGCTCATTTGGCTCGCAATTGGGTTAAGCAACTTGATGGGGTCAGGGTTACCCGCCAATTCATGCTCCCAACGTGCATCACAAAAGCTGAAATTGATGGTTTCCTGGTAACCCAAATTAGCCACTGCGCGACGCAGTGCAAACGCATTGCGCTCGGATTCGCGGCCGATCCTCGCAGTGATCGGTGCCAGTGGCGGCGTTTGCGGCAGGTTGTCATAACCCACCATGCGAGCCACTTCCTCGATCAGATCCTCTTCAATCTGCAAGTCAAACCGGTAGGAAGGGGGGATGACCGACAACACGCCATCGCACTGACTGACCGGCAGGCCCAAGCCGGTTAAAGCCTTGACGCATTGCGCCTGGGTCAGCGGCATGCCAATCACCTTGATGGCCCGGGCAATGCGCAAGCTAACCGATTTCGGCTCAGGCATGGCAACACGTTGGTCATCCAGCGGACCACACACAGTTTTCGGGGTGCCACAAATGGAAATGATGAGTTGCGTGATGCGCTCAATGTGCTCGACAGTCAGTTCAGGATCCACACCACGCTCAAACCGATGCCCGGCATCAGTGGAAAAGTTGTACCTGCGTGAGCGCCCAGCGATGGCCTTGGGCCACCAGAATGCAGCCTCTACATAAATGTTTTGGGTGTCATCTGACACAGCTGTGGCATCGCCACCCATGATGCCCGCCAGAGACTCAACCTGAACCTGGTCTGCAATCACACCCACCTGGGCATCCACCGTCACGGTATTGCCGTTCAGCAGTTTGAGCTGTTCACCGGATTTGCCCCAGCGCACATCCAGGCTGCCATGAATTTTGTCAAGGTCAAAAATGTGGGAGGGTCGGCCCAATTCAAACATCACATAATTTGAGATGTCGACCAAGGCAGTCACGCTGCGCTGCCCACAACGAGCCAGTTTCTCAACCATCCAGGCTGGCGTGGCAGCCCTTGGGTTGACCCCGCGAACAACACGCCCGGAAAAACGGCCACACAAATCTGTAGCGCTGATGGTGACCGGCAACACCTCATCCAGCTCAACTTTTGCCGCCGAAAACACAGGTGCCAGCAATGGCGCACCGGTCAACGCCGACACCTCGCGTGCAACACCGTAAATACTCAGGCAATGCGCCAGGTTGGGGGTCAGCTTGAGGGTAAAGAGCGTGTCGTCAAGGTTCAGGTGCTGGCGAATGTTTTGTCCCACTGCGGCTGTTGGGCCGAGTTCGAGCAGACCACCGTGGTCATCAGACAATTTGAGCTCTCGGGCAGAGCACAACATGCCAAAACTCTCCACGCCGCGAAGTTTGCCCTTTCCAATTAAAAAAGGTTTGCCATCTTCGCCAGGTGGCAACTCAGCGCCGACCAACGCACAAGGAACTTTGATGCCCACTCGGGCATTGGGTGCGCCACACACGATGGTCAGCAATTCTGCCTGGCCCACGTTGACCTGGCACACACGCAGGCGGTCTGCGTTCGGGTGTTGGGCTGCATCCATAATTTCGCCAACCACGATGTGGCTGAACGCAGGCGCAACGGGCTTAAGTTCTTCCACCTCCAAACCTGCCATGGTCAGGGTGTCGGCCAATTGTGCAGTGGTCAGGGGTGGGTTACAGAATTCGCGCAACCAAGATTCAGGAAATTGCATACAGGATTCTTCAGGTAAGTCGCTTAAAAAAAACAAGTGTAGGAGCCAGTCACACCACGGAATCGGCTTGGCCAGACTGTCGGTGCGCTCCCCCCTAGAGGAGAAAGGCTGCTACACACGGTGAGCAAGCAAAAGGGAGGTTGATAGCGTTAATGGAATTGCGACAGAAAACGAATATCGCCATCAAAAAACAGCCGCAAATCATTCACACCGTAGCGCAGCATGGTCAGGCGGTCCGGTCCCATACCAAATGCAAACCCAATGTAGCGTTCTGGGTCAAGGCCCATGTTGCGAATGACGTTGGGGTGAACCTGTCCAGATCCAGCCACCTCAAGCCAACGGCCAGCCAATGGGCCACCGGGGAATTGAATGTCGATCTCGGCACTCGGTTCGGTAAACGGAAAGAAACTGGGACGAAACCGCAGCACCAAGCCCTTGGATTCAAAAAAAGTCCGGCAAAAGTCGGTGAATACAAACTTTAGATCTTTAAAACTGACGTTCTCTCCAACCCACAAGCCTTCGCATTGGTGAAACATGGGGGAATGCGTCGCATCGCTGTCTACACGGTAGGTTCGGCCGGGTGCAATCACGCGAATCTCGGGCATATCACCAGAGAACAGACCTTCGGCACCCATGCCAGCGGCTGCACGGTGCCTCTTGACATGCTGCACAGCGTGACGAATTTGCATCGGGCTGGTGTGGGTGCGTAACAGGTTCGGAGCCTGCTCGGTCCCCCCTTCGACATAAAAGGTGTCGTGCATGGAGCGCGCCGGGTGGTCTTCTGGCGTGTTGAGTGCAGTGAAATTGAACCAGTCCGACTCGATTTCAGGACCTTGGGCCACTTCAAACCCCATAGACCCAAAGATAGCCTCAATACGCTCCAGGGTCAGAGACACCGGGTGCAAACCACCCTGCCCGCGCTGACGGCCAGGCAACGTCACATCAAGCGCTTCGGCCTGTAGCTGAGCCTGCAATTCAGCATCCGCCAGGGCCTGACGGCGGACCGTCAAGGCTGCCTCAATAGCTTGTTTGGCCAGATTGATGGCCGCACCCAACGATCTTTTTTCGTCCACGGACAGGGCTGCCATGCCCTTCATCATTTCTGTGATGCGACCTGATTTGCCAAGAAACTGTGCTTTGGTGTTTTCGAGGTCAGCGGGCGTGTTGGCCAATCCAAACGCGACGCGGGCTGCTTCAACCACGGTCTGTAAATCGTTCATAAAATGTCTTGATGTCTATCATGGAAAAAGGGCTAGTGCTTTTTCAAGCTCTAGCCCTTGTCTCTGTTGCCTGATATGCTACTAATTCGGCAGCAATTCAGACTTTACTCAAGCAGCGAGCTTGGCTTTGACCTGCTCCACAATACCGGCAAATGCGGCCATGTCGTGCACCGCGATATCGGACAGTACCTTGCGGTCGATCTCGATACACGCTTTCTTCAGACCATTGGCAAACTGGCTGTAGGTCATGCCGCACTGACGAGCAGCGGCATTAATACGGGCAATCCACAACTGACGGAAGACACGCTTTTTGGTACGGCGGTCACGGTAAGCATATTGCCCAGCTTTCATGACCGCTTCTTTAGCGACCCGGAAAACATTACCGCGGCGACCACGGAAACCTTTTGCAAGGGCCAGAATTTTTTTGTGGCGGGCGCGAGCCGTTACACCACGTTTGACGCGAGGCATGTGATTACTCCTTGTTCGTCGTTAATTAAATACCACGGCCTGGAAGCATCTGCGCCATACGACCCATATCGGTCTCATGAACAGCAGTTGAACCACGCAATTGGCGTTTATTTTTAGTGGTCTTCTTGGTCAGAATGTGACGTTTGAAGGCTTGACCGCGTTTGACGGTACCACCTGGACGGACGCGGAAGCGTTTCTTCGCCGCGCTCTTGGTCTTCATTTTGGGCATTTGCATGCTCCTTTTTACATTGTGCTCGTGAGGCGTCTGCAAGCAATTTGCAGCCTTGATGGCCCCGAGCCACTTTTAAGGGGCAGCCTAAGCTGCCACCATGGTGAAACAACAAACAAGCTGTTTCACCCAGCTCTTACTGATTTCTCGCTTGAGCGAACCACCAGTTTCGAACTGTTTCTGAACCACCACCCAAAGGTGCTGGACAAAACTCGTCATGCCGTAGCAACCGACCCTTCAGAGGGGACAACTCTGGCTGCTGCAGCCTTTTTACGCCCCGGTGCAATCATCATGATCATTTGACGACCTTCCAGCTTGGGAAACTGCTCAACCAGAATCGTGTCACCCAACTCATCGCGAATCCGATTCAAGAGCGCAATACCCAAATCTTGGTGGGTGATTTCGCGGCCACGGAACCGAAGCGTGATCTTGCACTTGTCACCTTCAGCCAAAAAGCGCTTGATGTTGCGCATCTTGATGTTGTAGTCACCGTCATCAGTCCCAGGGCGAAACTTGATCTCTTTGATTTCGATCACCGTCTGCTTGGCCTTGGCCTCGGCAGCTTTTTTCTGCTCTTGGTATTTAAACTTACCGTAGTCCATCAGACGGCAAACAGGAGGAGTTGCCGTAGCGGCAATTTCCACCAAATCAACGTCCAACTCACCAGCCATGCGCAGTGCCTCAAACAGGCTGACCACACCTAAGGGCTCGTTTTCCAAACCAGACAGGCGAACCTCTGGCACCATGATTTCCCGATTTAATCGGTGTTTGCGTTCTTCGCGGTGACGGCGATCACGAAATTCGGTAGCGATGACTTAATCCTTCACAAAACTGCCACGTCAAATGTGGCTCAACTGCACAGTACTGCGCCTACGAGCAAAGTCAAAAAAATCAAACGCTTGATTTACGGAAAACATCAGTTGACAATTTTTTGGACAATTCATCGACCGACATGACTCCAAGGTCTTGACCACCCCGGGCGCGCACCGCAACAGCACCTGATGCCATCTCTTTGTCGCCAATCACGATCAGATACGGCACTTTCTGCATTGAATGCTCACGTATTTTATACGTGATTTTCTCGTTTCGAAGGTCGAGCTCGACCCTAAACCCTTGATCTTGCAGCGTTTTGGCGACACTTCTCGCATATTCTGCCTGCGCATCGGTAATATTGAGCACTTTCACCTGCACGGGTGCCAGCCAAGTGGGCAGTGCACCAGCCGTTTCTTCGATCAATATCCCGATAAAACGCTCCAAGCTACCGACGATGGCACGGTGCAACATCACTGGGCGATGACGGGCACCGTCTTCGCCCACATACTCGGCACCCAGACGTTCTGGCATGTTGGGGTCAACCTGAATCGTGCCGCACTGCCATGGGCGACCAATTGCGTCCTTCAAGGTGTATTCGATTTTTGGGCCGTAAAAGGCACCCTCGCCTGGCAGGTAGTCAAAATCACAACCGGAGGCGCGCAAGCCTTCAGCAAGTGCGTTTTCAGCGCGGTCCCAGCTCTCCTCTGAGCCAATGCGTTTTTCTGGTCGGGTGGACAGTTTGTAAATAATTCGACTGAAACCAAAATCTTTATAAACTTTTTGCAACAATGTGGTGAACGCCACCACCTCAGCCTGAATCTGGTCTTCTGTGCAGAAAATGTGGCCATCGTCTTGTGTGAACGCGCGCACCCGCATGATGCCGTGCAAGCCACCCGTAGGCTCATTGCGGTGGCATTGGCCAAATTCGCCAAACCGCAGCGGCAAGTCACGGTAACTCTTGATGCCCTGCTTGTAAATCAGGATGTGCCCTGGGCAATTCATGGGCTTGAGCGCGTAGTCGCGCTTTTCACTTTCGGTGACAAACATGTTTTCACGGTATTTGTCCCAATGGCCGGTCTTCTCCCACAGGCCCTGGTCCAGAATCTGCGGGCCCTTCACCTCTTGGTAGCCGTTCTCACGGTAGACCTGACGCATGTACTGCTCAACCTGCTGCCAAAGCATCCAACCCTTAGGGTGCCAAAACACGGTGCCTGGAGAGTGGTCATCGATATGAAAAAAGTCCAACTCCCTGCCCAGTTTGCGATGGTCGCGCTTTTCGGCTTCTTCCAGCATCGTCAGATGCTGTTGCAACTCGTCTTTGGTGGCCCAGGCGGTGCCGTAAATGCGCTGTAGCATTTCATTCTTGTGGTCGCCACGCCAGTAGGCACCGGCCACCTTCATCAGCTTGAAATGTTTGAGTTTGCCAGTGCTGGGCACATGCGGGCCACGGCACAGGTCTTCAAACTTGCCTTCGCGGTAAAGCGACACGTCTTGATCAGCCGGAATGCTCTCAATGATTTCAGCCTTGTAGTGCTCGCCTAAGTTCTTGAAATGGGCCACTGCGTCATCACGCGACAAGACCCGGCGGGTCACAGGTTCATCCAATGCCGCCAGCGCCGACATCTTTTTTTCGATGGCCAGCAGATCTTCTGGTGTAAAAGGCCGCTTGTACGAGAAATCATAAAAGAAACCATGCTCAATCACCGGTCCGATGGTGACCTGCGCGTCCGGGAACAATTCCTTCACTGCGTAGGCAAGCAAGTGAGCCGTCGAGTGGCGAATAACCTCCAGGCCGTCTGCATCTTTGGCTGTAATGATGGACAGCGCACTGTCGGCGGTCATCTGGAAGCTGGTGTCGACCACTTTGCCGTCCACTTTGCCAGCCAAAGCAGCTTTGGCCAAGCCAGGGCCAATTGAAGCGGCCACATCAGCGACACTGACCGTGCCTGGGTAATCGCGTTGTGAGCCGTCAGGAAGGGTAATTTGAACCATGATGATCTGAAATTCGGTGAATTGAACAAAAAAAAAACGCGGGTAATTCCGCGTTTTACTATAATTATTGAAGCACTCTGTGCATAAGACACGCGGACCACGGCCTCATTTCTTCAAATAAATTGCCTTTGTCGTTCGCGGTGTCATAACCAGTTTGCCTTTCTCGCTCTTGTCAATCGTTAAGACTTGGATTTTAACCTCAGACCATCCATAGCAAAAAAGGCTGGCCACCCTTTCGAGCGGCCAGCCTTTCACTCCTCAGGTCCCGATTTAGTGGAACTGCTCTTCTTCGGTAGAACCGGTCAATGCCTTCACGGACGATGAACCACCTTGAATCACGGTGGTCACGTCGTCGAAATAGCCCACACCCACTTCTTGCTGGTGCGACACAAAGGTGTAGCCCTTGTCACGCGCCGCAAATTCTGGCTCTTGCACCATCTGTGTGTAGTGCTTCATGCCTTCGCCCTGTGCATAAGCGTGGGCAAACTGGAAGGTGTTGAACCAGTTGATGTGGATACCCGCCAAGGTGATGAACTGGTATTTGTAACCCAGCGCCGACAAGTCTTCCTGGAAGGAAGCGATCTGAGAGTCGTGGAGGTTCTTCTTCCAGTTAAACGACGGCGAGCAGTTGTAAGACAACAGCTTGCCTGGGCACTCTTTGAGCACAGCCTGGGCAAATTCGCGGGCGAAGCCAATGTCTGGTACACCGGTTTCGCACCACACCAGATCAGCGTAAGGTGCGTAAGCCACGCCGCGGCTGATGGACTGCTCCAGACCGTTCTTAACGCGGTAGAAACCTTCCTGTGTGCGCTCACCAGTGATGAAAGGCTTGTCGTTAGCATCGTAATCACTGGTGATCAGGTTGGCCGCTTCTGCATCGGTGCGCGCCAGGATGATGGTGGACACACCCATGGTGTCTGCGGCCAGACGTGCAGAGATCAACTTCTCGATGGCTTCGCGGGTAGGAACCAGCACCTTACCACCCATGTGACCGCATTTTTTCACAGCGGCCAGTTGGTCTTCAAAGTGAACGCCAGCAGCACCTGAAGTGATCATGTTCTTCATCAGCTCAAACGCGTTCAACACGCCGCCGAAACCAGCTTCTGCGTCAGCCACGATGGGCAAGAAGTAGTCGATGTATTCCTTGTCACCTGGGTTGATGCCACGGCCCCACTGGATTTCGTCAGCGCGCTTGAAGGTGTTGTTGATACGGCGAACCATGGTGGGCACCGAGTCGTAAGCGTACAAAGACTGGTCAGGGTACATGGTCTCAGACGTGTTTCCGTCTGCGGCAACTTGCCAGCCGGACAGGTACACAGCTTCCAGGCCCGCCTTGGCTTGTTGCATGGCTTGCCCAGCACTGATGGCGCCGAACGCATTGACGTAGCCCTTCTTGGCGCCACCGTTGACTTTTTCCCACAGCTTTTCAGCACCGTTCTTGGCGAAGGTGCACTCAGGTTGAACACTGCCACGCAGACGGACGACATCGGCTGCGGTGTAGCCGCGCTTCACACCGTTCCAGCGTGGGTTGGTCGCCCAGTCTTTTTCGAGGGCGGCGATTTGTTGTTCGCGGGTCATTTGGGTCATGAGAACACTCCTAGGTTGGTAAAAACTTTGCTTCAGCTGGGTGAACATAGCTTCTGCGTTGGTGTTTATTCTAAGTCTTCTATAAGACTTATGAGAAATCTTATGTCTTATATAAGACTTTATTTACTCAAGCAAAATCAATGACTTGCAATAATTGTTTTGCAATGTGAAACCTAGTTTTTCATATTAGGAAATTTTCAGCCAGGCAACGTCTCAATTTCTCATATGGCAACAAATTACTATCGTAATGTGAAATCTAAAACGCGTCGGCATAGGTTCGCAGTTCCCATGGACTCACCGTCTGACTGAACTTGTCCCACTCCAGGCGTTTGAGGCCAATGAACTGCTGGCAAAAGCCACTGCCAACAGCCTGACACAACACCTCGTCGAGTGCCAGGGCATCAAGGGCTTGCGACAGGTCCGCAGGCAAACGCGGGGGCATCTGTTCACCTCGTGCAAAACGCTCATACAAGTCTTCATCACAGGCTGGCGGTGCAACCATGCCGCAGTCAATACCATCCAAGCCCGCCGCCAGCGTGGCCGCAATGGCCGCATACACGTTGCACGACGGGTCCGGCAGGCGCAATTCCAGCCGCCCAGCCACAGTGCGAACCAGACAAGTGCGGTTGTTGTCGCCAAATGCCTTCCACACCGGTGCCCAAGTGGTGCCCGACGCGCTGTGACTGCAAGCCAGGCGCTTGTAACTGTTGACCGTCGGCGCACACAGCGCACACAAGGCATCTGCATGGTGCAACAAACCCGCCACAAAAGCGTACCCGGTCTGGCTGATCTGCAAGGGGTCGGTCAGGTTGGTAAAAATGGCCTCGCCCTGGGCATTGGTCACACTCAAATGAAAGTGCAACCCGCTGCCAGGCGCATCGGCAAAGGGTTTGGGCATACAGCTGAACACGGCGCCATGTTTTTCAGCAATGGCGTGCGCCGTCATTTTGAACAGCATGTAGCGGTCTGCTGCGGCCAGAGCATCGTCAAATTTGTAATTGATCTCATACTGTCCCCGGGCATCCTCGTGGTCAATCTGCTGCAACTCGAACCCCAACTGGGTCAGGGCCTGGCGCATGTCGTCCAGAAACTCACGGTTGCGGTAGATCGATTTCAAGTCATAGGAGGGTTTGTCGAGTTGGTCCGCCACGTCTGCGCCCTGCCAGTGACCATCTACCCCCTTGCGCAGCAAGAAAAATTCCGGCTCGATACCGACCCAAAGTGTCCAGCCCCGCTCTTTCAGACGGTCCAACTGCTTCTTTAGCAATTGGCGCGAGCAGGTGTCGAGCGGCTGGCCACCAGCATACCCGTCACACACGCCATGCGCCACACCCGGCATG
>JBIJDQ010000434.1:0-3132 GCA_044344025.1 Rhodoferax sp. | reverse complement strand
CCATGGGTCCATCACGCAGTCGTGGCCAAACGCCACGTTGATGCCTGCCGCCAGCAGTTCGGGCACACGCGTCATGCCACGGCGTTTGGGATACGTGTCGTGGCGGCCCTGCAAGGTGATGTTGATTAACGGGTTGGCCACCGCGTGTAACTGTGCCTCGGCCATCAGGGCGATGAGTTTGGAGACGTAATAGTTGTCCATACTGTGCATGGAAGTCAGGTGTGAGCCGGTCACACGGCCCTGCAAGCCCAGGCGCTGGGTCTCATAAGCAAGCGTTTCCACATGGCGCGATAGCGGGTCGTCAGACTCGTCGCAATGCATGTCCACCCTCAGCCCACGCTGTGCTGCCAGTTCACACAGCAGCTTGACGCTTGCGGCACCTTGCTTGGACGTGCGCTCAAAGTGCGGAATGCCACCCACCACGTCCACTCCCTTGTCCAGTGCGCGTTTCAAGTTATCGAGCGCACCCTGCGCACGCAACACACCGTCTTGCGGAAAAGCCACCAGTTGCAGGTCAATGTACGGGGCCACTTGGCGTTTGACTTCCAACAAGGCATCCACCGCCAGCAGGCGTGGGTCACACACGTCCACATGGGTGCGAATCGCCAGCAGGCCCTTCGCCACGGCCCAGTCGCAATAGGCCAGAGCCCGTTCGATAAGCGCGTCCTGGGTCAGCAATGGCTTGAGCTCGCCCCACAGCGCAATACCTTCAAGCAAGGTGCCCGACTGGTTGACGCGTGGCAGGCCGTAACTGAGCGTGGCGTCCATGTGGAAGTGCGCATCCACAAACGGCGGGCTGAGCAGTTGGCCTTGCGCGTCAAGGCGCTCGTGCGCTGGGGCGTCCAGCAGCGGCGCTACTTCGACAATTTTGCCGTTGTGCACCGCAACCGACATGGCGCTGCGCCCGTCGGGCAAGGTGGCGTTTTGAATGAGCAGGTCAAGCATGATGGCGTTTTGGATTTGCTATTGAAGTTGTAGCTTATGACGCTTGATGGACAAGCGCCAGGGCTTGATTCTCTAACAATTCTCGCCATCGGGCAGGTCAAGGGGAGTTTATGCGCAGATGTTGCGGGTCACTCAGAGGGAATCCTTTTGCGGCATCATGGTCAACAAAACACCGTCTTTGCGTACCACATGATGGTAAATGGCGGCGGCTGCGTGCAGGCCAGCCAGGCTCAGGATGGCATCACCCAGAAACCCGTGCACATCACCCCAGTCCGCCAGTTTGACGATGGCAGAGTTGGCAACCAGGGGCATTTGGTCGAGGCGGAACCCGCCAAGCAGCGTCAACGGGTAGCCTTCCCCACCCAAGGCCAGGATGGCGGTGATGGGCAAAGCCAGCATCAGCGCCCACAACGCCAAGTGCATCAGCTTGCCCATCATGTGCATCCAGGGGGCCATGGGAATCTGCGGCGCAGCAGGCCGAAACGCCACCCAAAGCAGGCGCACCAGGGTCAACCCAAAAACCAAAATGCCCAGGGTCTCGTGCCAAACGATGTCGTAGCGGGTAGCGGGGTCAACGCCATCTCGCATGAGTCGGCCAAAGTGCTCTGGCGCGAGAACAAAAGCGATGGAGACCACAATGGCCGCGAGCCAATGAAAAGCCCGGCTGAGGGCATCGTAGCGGGTGTTGGATGGTTGATTCATAAGACTACCTTGGAGTGAAAAATCATTGTGTGGCTTGCATGTGAAGCCATGACGAACTTGAACCGCGTCACACTGAAAACCCATGGTGAAGCGCGGTGACAGTGCCCTTGAAATACGGTTTACGTCCTTCTGGCCGGACCCACGCCACCTCGCCGGTGAACGGCACGGTCAGGCCACCATGCGTTTGGTAGTTGGACCAACGGCCCTCCCACGGCAGCATGACCATGTCATTGCCCACCATGGCGCCACGCGCCTCGGCGCGAAACGAGTCAATCAAGCCCGCGTCGTTGAACCGGAACAACAGCGTCAGTGTCAACGGGCCATCAGCAAGGGTGGCGTTTGCCGAGCGGTCATCCACCGCCTGCCATTGCACGCCCTGACTGGGCAGCAATGCGGTGGGGTACCATGCCGCCTCGGCAAAGAAGCGCATGAATTCGCCACGGGCAATTTCGCCACCCCCACGGACGTCGGCCACTGTGAACAGGCCCAAGCCCGCCGCGTGCAGCAGGCCCAGGCCCGCGATGTAGCTGTCTGCCACCCGCACTGGCGCACCCGGAAGCATGGCAATTTGGGCATCCCATACAAAGCCGGGGCGGCTGGTGACAACCCGTTGCGTGGAGGTAAATGGCCTCCATTGCTCACCACCCGTAGCAGACAGATTGAAGGTGCCCTCCATGTCAACCGTGGCGCTGCAAATGATGGGCTGGCCATCTTTGAGCACGGCGCGTAAATAGCGCTGCACCGGAGCAGGCAGGCCGTCAAGCTCGCGCAAGTGGTAGCGCGCCTGGTAGGCAGGAGGGGTCTTGGTGTCGAGTCGGGCCGCAGCCAGCCTGCGGGCCAGCACTTGTACGGATTTAGCCCACCGCTTGGTGCCATAGGCCCGCAGGCCGGCGAACGCAAGCACCAGCAAACACAAAACCAATCCGAGCCACAGAAACCACGTCATACCCGCTCCTTGGTTACCAACTGGTGGAAGATGCCGCCATGAAAATTTGGCCCGCTGATTGCCATTTTTGTGCGTCGGTTGCGGTGTGTCAGGCCAATGTCAAGCCGCGCTGGGCATCCATCGCCGACTTGCCACGCCCCAGGGCGAATGCGCTGGCCAAGTCCGCCAGCGTCTTGTCTCCACCAAGGATGTCTCGGCGAAACTGAATCAGGGGCCCGGCCTCCGCCACGAACTCCTCTTGGTGTAACCTTATTTCATCCAGGCGCTTTTGCTGAGATGGGTTGTCAGCGGTGAGCCGTTTTGCCTCTTCCCAATGTTTGCCAAAGTTCTGCACGCCGTCATTCCATGGTTGCAGAAAGCGGTCTTCGCCACTGATCGGAAAACCGCGCTCGCCGGTCTGCATAAAGATGCCGATCGCGCCCGCCAGCACAAGGGCGAGACGTCGGGCGATGGGTAAGTTGGAAATATTCACGGTTTTCTTTTTGAATGGGAGGGCGATGAAGATCGCGTCCCTGTGTAGCGCAATAAGGTTGCGCACG
>JBIJDQ010000433.1:0-3134 GCA_044344025.1 Rhodoferax sp. | reverse complement strand
AACCCGGAGTTCATCGTGCGCGCCAACCCTGACGTGGTCATGATCGGCCAGCGCAGCGTGGACAACATGGGTCAGCGCCCCGGTTGGCAAAGCATGCGGGCCATGCGTGAAAAGCGGTTGTGTGTGTTCACCGCTGAGCAGTCTGATGTGCTGGTGCGTCCTGGCCCACGCATGGCCGAAGGTGCCCAACTGATGGCGCAGTGTCTGGCGGACAAGGCCGGGAGCGTGGTGCGGTGAACGCTGGACGTGCTTCAGCGACGGCCTGGGCGCTGCTGGGCTTGGCCGCACTGTTGACTGTGCTGGGTGTGTGTGTGGGAAGTGCCGGGTTTGAGAACCTGGTCAGCCCCTTGCTGAACCCCTTGGCTGACCCTGAGCAAACCGCCATGGCGTACCAGATTGTGTGGGACATCCGCCTGCCGCGCACCCTGGGGGCCTGCGCGGCAGGTGCCTTGCTGGGCCTGGCAGGTGCCTTGGCCCAGGGGCTGTTTCGCAACCCGTTGGCGGACCCGTTTTTGCTGGGCAGTGCCTCGGGTGCGTCGTTGGGTGTGGCGCTGGCGCTGGCCGCTATGGGGGGGGCGGGCGGCGTGTTGAGCGGCGAGATGACGGGTGACGGCATGGCGTTTTCGGTCTTTGGCACCAGCTGGGTGACGCGCCTGGGCCTGACCGGTGCCGCGTTTGGTGGCGCGGTGCTGGCGGTGTTGCTCACGCTGGCGCTCTCCAACGGCGTGCAGCACACGCTGCGCCTGCTACTTGCTGGTGTGGTGGTGGGGGTGGTGTTGGGTGCCATGACCCATCTGGTGTTGTTGTGGTCGCCCGAATCCCTGCAGGCCATGCAGGCCTTCATGTTGGGGTCAACCGCTTTTGTCGGCTGGACGGCGTGTGTGATGATGGCGGGGGTCTGGCTGCTTGCCGCGTCCGCAGGGGTGTTGCTGGCGCGTTTGTTGGATGGATTAAGCCTGGGCGAGTCCACTGCACGCAGTCTCGGGCTGCCCTTGGTGCCCATGCGACTGGCCTTGGTGGCCGTGTTGGCACTGGCCACCGGTGCCGCAGTGGCGCAAACCGGGTTGATTGCGTTTGTTGGCCTTGCCGCACCACACTTGGTGCGCTCGGTGGTCAAAACCACGCATGGTCGTCTGATTTTGTTGTCCAGCCTGATGGGCGGTGTGTTGTTGATGGCGGCAGACACTCTGGCGCGTTGGCTGATTGCGCCCCAGGAGCTGCCGGTGGGGGTGCTCACCGCCGTATTGGGTGGCGGCTATTTGCTGTGGCTGATGCACCGCAGCACCCGTAGGGGTGGTGTGGTGCTATGAATTCAATAGCTATCAATGCCCATGGCATAAGCACCACGCTCGGAGAGACCGAGATTTTGCACCATGTGACGCTGGCCTTGCCCAAGGGGCGCTGGACCAGCATCGTTGGCCCCAACGGCGCGGGTAAATCCACCTTGGTTAAGGTGCTGGCCGGCTTGCTGCCCCACCAGGGCGGTGTTGAATTGTTTGGCCAACCCGTCAGCCGTTTGGCCCCCAAGGCCCGTGCCCGGCAACTGGCCTGGCTGGGGCAAAACGAGTCGGCAGCCGATGACCTGACCGTGTGGGATGTGGCGATGCTGGGGCGCTTGCCCCACCAGGCTTGGCTGGCAGCACCCAGTGCGGCAGACCGTGCGGCAGTTGAAATTGCCCTTAAATCGACCGGTGCCTGGGACTGGCGCAGCCGCTCGTTGGGCCAACTCTCGGGTGGCGAGCGCCAGCGTGTCTTGCTGGCCCGCGCGCTGGCGGTGCAGGCGCAAGTGCTGCTGATGGATGAGCCCCTGGCCAACCTGGACCCGCCGCATCAGGCCGACTGGCTGGGTGTGGTGCGCTGCTTGTTGGAGAGTGGCGTAACCGTGGTGAGTGTGTTGCATGAGATCCAGATGGCACTGCACTCAGATGAAATGGTCATCATGGCGGCAGGCCGTGTTGTTCATCAGGGCACGAACGCAGACACCACCACGCACCGCGCACTTGAAGCGGTGTTTGACCACCGGATTACCATTCAACAAATTCATCGGGGTCAAACGCCGATCAATTTGGTGTTTTTCAATTCATGAAATATTCAAATCTGACCGCCCTCTCTTTCGCGGCAGGGTCTACACGGCTGGCCCGCAAAGTGACCGAGATGCAGTGGGGCGTTTGAATTTGAAGCTCGACCACAGCACCTTGGAAGCCCTGCGTCGCCAACACCCGGCGTGGCGCCTGCTCGCGGCTGAAAACGCCCCCCTGATTGGCAGCTTTTTGCACCAGACGTTTGTGGTGCCCAATGTGCGGGTCATGGCCCAGTCTGCGCTGTTTGAAGCCCTGGAGGACACTTTGTTTGGCTTACGCGCGCACCTCGGCGAGCAAGCCTACCCCAAAGGCGCGCAAGAGTACCTGAACGACTGGGCTGCCAACGAGCGTGGCTGGCTGCGCAAGTTTTACCCATCTGGCTCTGATGAGGTGCATTTCGATTTGACCCCGGCCACTGAACGTGCCTTGTCCTGGTTGGTGAGCCTGAGTGAACGCGCTTTTGTCGGGACTGAGTCGCGCCTGCTGACCCTGTTTGACTTGTTGAAGCAAATCAGCCAGGGCAGCCAGACCGATCCGCAGGCGCGTGTGGCCGAGTTGCGCAAACGCCGTGATGCCATTGATGCCGAAATCGCGCTGGTGCTGGGTGGTGAGATGCCCTTGCTGGACGACACCGCGCTGCGCGAGCGCTTTTTGCACTTCACGGCGCTGGCACGCGAGTTGCTGACCGATTTTCGGGAAGTGGAGCACAACTTTCGCGGGCTGGACCGCCGCGTTCGCGAGCGCATTGCCTTGTGGGACGGTGCCAAGGGGGCGCTGCTGGGCGAGATCATGGGCGAGCGTGATGCCATTGCCGACTCTGACCAGGGCAAGAGTTTCAGGGCGTTTTGGGATTTTTTGATGTCGCAAAGCCGCCAAGAGGAGCTGACCCAAATGCTGGACCGGGTGCTTGGCTTGCCGCCGGTAGCGGCGCTCAAACCCGATGCCAGACTGCGCCGTGTGCACTACGACTGGCTTGAGGCCGGTGAACACGCGCAGGCCACGGTGGCCCAGCTGTCGCAGCAGTTACGCCGTTTTCTGGACGACCAGGCTTGG
>JBIJDQ010000432.1:0-3137 GCA_044344025.1 Rhodoferax sp. | reverse complement strand
TGTGATTTACATCCCGTTGGAAACGCCTCTGTTACGTGCGGCGAAGGCTCGCGGCAACCCGACTGTCAACGGTTTGGGAATGTTGCTTAACCAGGCGCGCCCGGCATTTGAAGCATGGTTTGGTGTGCGCCCGCAGATTACCCCTGCACTCCTGGGCGAAGTCCACGCAACACTTTAGCTATGGGCCTTGGAGGCGCGCTCCCAGACAAACTTAAACGCAAAAGTGAGCACCTCGTCGAGTGACAACTCAATTGCCCTGTGTTCTTGGGCGGTCATGTAAAACATCATGTCAACGTCGTGGCGAACATAACGAACGGGCAGACGGTTCAGCGCGACACATGCAACGTCGGACAACATATCGGCGGTGAACTCAGGGTGACCTTCTGCCTGTCGGGCAACCTCCTCAAAAACAAGACGCTCAAAATAGTTGTGAACCTGATCAAAGCTAAATTCCATTGTTTTCTCCAAATTCTTTACGAGCCTGCACCCCACACCGTCACCTTAGCACCCCTCTGCGACGCTGGCAAACTTTTCATGATTATCACGGTAGCCCGGTACATTTCAACAACTGCAATCAGCCCGCACCAACAAACAAAGTCGCTTTACCATATTAATCGACAGCTATGAAACTTGTAGCAGCGGAAAAACTGCGTTATAGTTTCACCTACGGAAAAAGCCAACGAATTCATGGCGGAAATAGATTTGAGGAGTGGTAGTTGATGAGTTTGAAAGAATCGGTCGCCATCGGTCAGCTGTTGGATCTGCTTGAGTCCCGTTACGCCATTCGCGTTTTGTGGGCTTTGCGCGACGGTCATGGCCAAACCTTCCGCCTGCTGCAAGACAGCGTTGGCGGCATCACTCCCAATACACTGAATACCCGCATTAAAGAATTGCGTGAAGCCGGGCTGCTAACCCACGGCAATGAGGGTTATGCAGTGACTCCCACCGGCGCTGATCTGCTTAAACGCCTTGGTGACCTGCAAGCCTTTGCTGGCAAATGGGCTGCCATTCAGGCCAAAAAAGCGAAATAGTTCTCTGATTACCAGCGTGCTCCTGCACCCCCTTAAAGACAGGTCTTCCTGTCTTTTTTTGCGTCCGGCATAATTCACGTTTTTCGGCTGCTTCCCTTATTCCCCATAGCAAAGCAGCTACTATTTTCATAGCAAAAGGAATCCACATGCAAACCACAACAACAGGTCTCCAATATGACGACACCACCGAGGGCAGCGGTCCTGTCGCCGTCAAAGGTCAACGTGTAACCGTTCACTACACCGGCTGGCTGTACAACAACGGCGAGCAAGGTGCCAAATTTGACTCGAGCAAAGACCGCAACGATCCATTCGTTTTCAGTCTGGGGGCCGGAATGGTCATTCGCGGTTGGGACGAAGGCGTAGCAGGCATGAAAGTAGGCGGCGCCCGCACCCTCATCATTCCTGCGGAACTGGGTTATGGTGCCCGCGGAGCTGGAGGCGTGATTCCGCCAAATGCCACCCTCAAGTTTGATGTGGAACTACTGGGCGTCGCAGGCTAAACACCCGCCCTATGCTGGCGCTCAAGCATATTCACACCGCCCGCACTTGAATTGACTATCTCCGCCCCAAACTCAAGCGGCGGATATATAACTTCTGAAGTAATTGCATGTCTGACAATCAAACACCACCCCAGCCCGCCCCAACGGCAACCAATCTTCATGTTGCGGAAGAAATTGCCGCAACATTAGCGGCGCACGATGCCAATGCTCTGGCGAATGCCCAGGCAGAGCTCGCTGCTTTGCAAACGAAGAGCGCCGAGTTGGCCGATCAGTTTTTGCGCGCAAAAGCCGAGGCCGACAATGCCCGTCGTCGCGCCGAAGACGAAATTTCAAAAGCCCGCAAATTTGCAGTCGAGAGTTTTGCAGAGAGTCTTTTGCCGGTAGCCGACAGCCTGGAAGCGGGGCTGGTGATTAAAGACGCAACGGTGGATCAAATACGCGAGGGCGCGCAGGCGACGCTGCGACAGCTGCTTGCTGCGCTGGAACGCAACAAAGTGCTAGCGATCAATCCAGCCAGTGGCACCAAATTCGACCCGCATAGCCATCAAGCCATCAGTGTTGTGCCATCAGAAAATGAACCGAATACGGTGGTTGGGGTTTTACAAAAGGGTTACTCCATTGCAGACCGGATTCTCCGTCCGGCTTTAGTCACCGTTTCCGCACCAAAATAAGTTTTGCACTCTTGAAATAGCAAGAGCTGCCCACAAGTTATCCACATCATAGTTTTTGAATTCAGCAGGAGTACACCATGGGAAGAATTATCGGCATTGACCTCGGCACCACCAACAGCTGCGTGGCCATCATGGAAGGCAACACGGCCAAAGTGATTGAAAATGCGGAAGGAGCCCGCACGACCCCTTCCATCATCGCGTATCAGGAAGATGGTGAAGTGCTGGTTGGCGCTTCGGCAAAACGCCAGTCTGTCACCAATCCCAAGAACACTTTGTATGCTGTAAAGCGCCTGATTGGACGCAAGTTCTCCGAGAAAGAAGTTCAAAAAGACATCGATCTGATGCCTTACACCATCGCAGCAGCCGACAACGGCGATGCGTGGGTAGAAGTTCGCGGCAACCGCATGGCGCCGCAACAGGTGAGCGCGGACATTCTTCGCAAGATGAAGAAGACCGCGGAAGACTACCTCGGTGAAGAAGTAACTGATGCGGTCATCACTGTGCCAGCGTACTTCAACGACGCGCAGCGCCAGGCTACCAAAGACGCAGGCCGCATCGCTGGCCTGGACGTGAAGCGCATCATCAATGAGCCCACAGCAGCTGCACTGGCTTTCGGCCTGGACAAGAACGAAAAAGGTGATCGCAAGATTGCCGTATACGACTTGGGCGGTGGCACGTTTGACGTGTCCATCATCGAAATCGCTGACGTCGACGGCGAGAAGCAGTTCGAAGTGTTGTCTACGAACGGCGACACGTTCCTTGGCGGCGAAGACTTTGACCAGCGTATTATCGATTTCATCATTGCCGAGTTCAAGAAAGAACAAGGCGTGGATTTGGGTAAAGACGTGTTGGCTTTGCAGCGCCTCAAAGAAGCCGCAGAGAAAGCCAAAATTGAGCTCTCCAGCAGCGCCCAGACTGACATTAACCTGCCCTAC
>JBIJDQ010000431.1:0-3142 GCA_044344025.1 Rhodoferax sp. | reverse complement strand
GTAGTACAGGGCAAAGTCAGACAGGCCGGCATAGCCGTCGCCAGCAAACAGGTTCTTGCCATCTTTCCAGATGGACTGGTGCACGTGCATGCCGCTTCCGTTGTCACCCACGATGGGCTTGGGCATAAAAGTGGCGGTTTTTCCGTAGGCGTTGGCCACGTTTTGAACCACGTATTTCAAGACCTGGGTCCAGTCGGCGCGCTCTACCAGCGTGCTGAACTTGGTGCCCAATTCGCATTGGCCAGGGGCGGCCACTTCGTGGTGGTGCACTTCAACCGGAATGCCCAAGGATTCGAGAATCAAGGACATTTCGGAACGCATGTCTTGGGTGCTGTCGACTGGGGGCACTGGGAAGTAGCCACCCTTGGTGGTGGGACGATGGCCACGGTTACCACCTTCGATTTTCTTGCCAGAGTTCCAAGGGGCTTCGTAGTCGTCAATCTTGAAGAAACAGCCGGATGCATCGGTGTTCCAACGCACGTCATCAAACAAGAAAAACTCTGGCTCTGGGCCAAAGTAGGCGGTGTCGCCCATGCCGGAAGCCTTCAGGTAGGCCTCTGCACGGTGGGCAACCGAGCGTGGGTCACGCTCATAGGCCTTGCCGTCGCTGGGCTCAATGACATCGCAGCTCATGAAGATGGTGGTTTCTTCAAAGAACGGGTCGATGTTGGCGGTGTTTGGGTCAGGCATGAGTTGCATGTCTGAGGCTTCAATGCCTTTCCAGCCAGCAACGGAAGAACCGTCAAAGGCATGGCCGGAAACAAACTTGTCTTCATCAAAGTGGGACACGGGCACGGTCACGTGCTGTTCTTTGCCACGGGTATCGGTGAAGCGGAAGTCAACAAACTTGACTTCGTTGTCTTTCACCATCTTCATCACGTCTGCGACGGTCTTGGCCATTTATTACTCCAGTAGGAACGTTGTTAAAAGGGTTCTGTGAGAAAGAATGCAGTTTTTGTGCCAGACCAAAGTGCCCATGCACCCCGCCCGTCAAAAGGGTCTATTTTGCCTTGAGTTTGAGGGCTTTCAAACCACCAGCTTGCTTAAGCTTGGACAAATTCGCCCCACCGCTTGGACCGATGCACCCCGAAATTGCACTTGTTTGGTGCAATACAAAACACTTTGAATCTAAATGGTCAACCTTGCACCAATTCAGGGCCTAACTTGACACCAAACGGCTTGAGTCCGTTCAGCAGTGCAGAATAGGCGGGGGCAACCTGGTGCGGTGCCCCTTTGACTCCGAGTTCAATGTGGCGCCCGTATTGCGGGTGGTCAACGCTGGGCAGACTGAACACCTTCACGCCAGTGTGATCACGTTCAAGCGCCTCCATCAGGGGCGTGAGTGTGGCCTCCATGGCACCAAACACGATCACCGAACGCTCTTCCCAGGCTGCAGTGGTGAAAAAAGTTCGGTAATGTGTGTCTAGCACCCACTCAATCATGGGCCAAGCCATCACCGGAAAGCCGGGCACAAAATGCACCTGACCACAGCTGAAACCTGGAATTTTGTTGTACGGGTTCGGAATGATGGTGGCCCCCACCGGAAACACGCCCATGTTGAGGCGATGCAGGTTGTCTGCCAGCGCCGGGGCATAGACCCGCCCCTGCTCTTGCGCCAGAGTACGCATGCGTTGCTCAATGAGCGCCTTGGCCTCAAGGTGCAGCGCCAGTTCAACGCCTTGAGCGCGCGCCGCACATTGGCGGGTGTGGTCGTCTGGTGTGGCCCCGATGCCACCGGTAGAGAACACCACGTCTCCAGAGGCAAACGCTCGCTTCAATGCGGTGGTGATGCGCTCTGGGTCATCCCCCACGTAATCAGCATAGTCCAGCGACAAACCGCGTGCCTTGAGCAATTCGATCACCTTGGGCAAGTGCTTGTCGGTGCGTTTGCCCGACAGAATTTCGTCACCGATGACGATCAAGCCAAACCGGGGACGCGGTTCAGATGGGGGAATTGAGACTGGGGTCAGGTTCATGGCGGTTGGGCAGGTTTGAAAGGGCAGTAACGGAAGATGCCTCGGGCACCACCACAGCAGCAGCGGCACGCTCGACCCGCAGGGCGTGCAGTGCTGCCAGACAAAACTGGGCAAACCAGAGGGACGACAAGGCAAACACCAGGGTGTAAATCCAGATGGCAACCGGCACCAGCACCACAAACGCTGCAGCCAGCAAAGCACCAGAGGCCCAGATCACGCTTGGGGCGGCCCCCAGGTAGCCACAAAACACACCAATGCCCAGAAGGTGCAGCCGATAACGGCGAAAAATCTCGCGCCGCTCCTCGCTACTGGCGTGCTCGGCCAGTGCATCAAACGCCATGACGCGGTAGGTCAGCCAACCCCAGACCAAGGGCGGCAGCACCAGAATCAGCGGGGGCACCAACCACAGGGGCACCGACACCACCAGGGCCACCAGCGCCAGCACAACAGACCACAAGGACCACCCCAAACTGCCCAAAAACGAGCCTCCGCGCAAACGCTCCAGCGTCGGAAAACGTTTTTCGGCCACCAAAGCCGTTAAGGCAGGTGTCATCAACAGTGCCACCACCAGCAGGGACAGCACCACGATCAGGGGGGTCACGGCAAAAATCACAATCAGGGGTGCCAGCACGGTATTGAGCTTGGCCACCCCCACAAACTGCAGCCAGGACGAAATGCTGGCCATGAGCGTGGAAGCCTCCAGCCACAGGCGAACGGCCTCAATCGCGCCATCCCAGTAGTAGTAACCCATGCCCAGCGACAGGCCACCCATGAACAACAGGGGCAAAACAGACAACACCATCACGCGGGGACGCAAGCAGTACAGCACCGCACGCCAAAAAGAATCAAACAAGAGGTTCATGCCACCAAGCATACCGCAGCCGCTTTACCGGCGTTTCACCGGCGTTTTGAAGGGGGAAGCCTCGCCCTCAGGCGCGACCGACCAGGCGCAGAAGGCCCAAGTGCTGTTGCGCCCAAAATCCGCGCCCGTAATCGCGCCCCTGCTCGACCTGGTCGCGCACCCCGGTGGCATCAAAACGCAGCTCGAAATTGGCCGTGCGAAACAGCATGTCCCACCACGGCAGCAACACCCCAAAGTTGTGCCCGCCCAGAGTTTGTTTGCCGTGGGACTCGTGCCCAATGCCAATGCTGTGGTGCAAGCGGTG
>JBIJDQ010000430.1:0-3143 GCA_044344025.1 Rhodoferax sp. | reverse complement strand
GGCGGAAGATGACACCATTGCGGTGCTGGAAACCATCTGGCGCGACTTCCCGGTCATCTGGACGTTGCTTCTGGCGACCGGCCTGACCTGGGTCACAGTGGCGCTGCACCGTACATTGGTGCGCCGCATCCAGCCGCAGACACTGTTGCACACACGGCATGTTGCGCTCAAACTAATAGTCCTGATCGTGACCTTCATCGCGCTCCTGTTTGCCGGCAAGGGAACCCTGAGCAAAATGGCACTGCAGCGCCAGCATCTCACGGTAACGACGTCCCAGTTTTTGAACGACATGGTTCCGAATGGTGTTATTGCCATCAAATACGCATGGGACAGCCGCTCAGAATCGCAAAACCTGTCGGACCCGCTGGTGGGTATTAAGGCGATGGGTTTCGAGTCAGCCCGCGCAGCAGCCAGCGCGCTGGGGCTGCCAGATGGTTCCGACGAGCAGGTGCAGGCGGCACTTTTTTCACACGATCGTCTGCCGGCAGGAACGCCCAAAAAGAATTTGCTCTTCTTTTTGATGGAGTCCTGGAGCGCCGAACCCTTGCTGTACCAGGCTCCGGACTTTGATGTGATGGGGCGCATGGCGCCGACCCTGAAAAACGCGTGCACGTTTAAAAATTTTGATTCGGCACACGCAGGCACACACCCATCACTGGAAGCCATATTGTTTTCTACACCCATCACACCGCTGACGCTGGGCGAAGCAGGCCGCAAGACCATTCCGTGGTCGGTCGCCAATGTGGCGCAGAAGGCGGGCTATCAGACCCTCTTTTTGACCTCTGGTCGGGCCGGTTGGCGCGATCTGAATCGCATGCTCAAGGTGCAGGGGTTTGATGAAGTGATAGATGCGAACAACCTCAAGGAGTCCTTCCCCGAAGCCCGGTTAGGCATTTGGGGTGTATGGGACAGCTATATTTTCAAATACTTGAGCAAACGCCTGGCGGCGCAGCCAGCGGATAAGCCGCTGATGGTTTTTGTGCTCACGATGACCAATCACCCGCCCTATGACTTGCCGCCGGACTACCAGCGCGTGCCGCGCAATATGCAGTTGTGGAAAGGGGAGACCAGCTCCGATACGCTGGTTCCCAATCTGGATACGTATCACTATGCTACTGACCAGCTCGGTGGATTTATTCAGGAGTTCCAGAAAACCCCCTTGTATCCGCGCACCATTGTGGCGGCTACCGGTGACCACAATGTGCGCTCCTTTGGTGTGTATGCCGAAGCCAGCCGTCGCCATCTCATAAGGCAGGTGCCGTTTGTCATCTGGGGGGAGAATCTCCATTGCGGCACGCAGCTGGAAGACCCGGCTAGCCACAGAGACATGTTCAACACCTTGTTTCCGTTGGTCGGCATCGAAGGTAGTTACATCAATGCCGGGCGAAACCTGCTTAAACCAGCAGTGAACCCGCCAAACCGGATGGACAGTCCGCGGACCATGTTTTTTACCGGCGAGGCACGCAATGCGAAAGGCACTTGGCAGCTGGGCAATCCCAAGTCTTTTGTATGCACCTCTGCCAAGCCTCAGCAGGCTTGTGAGTTCAATGCGCTGGATGATCAGCAAGAGCGTGCGCGCTATGCGTTGCTGGACTGGAACGTGCGTTATTCCCTGAAAAAATGAAAAGGTGTTTGTTTAATGTCTGACCTGAAAGAGTTGTTTTCCAGTAACCGCGCATGGGCGGCCGAGATGCAAGAGCGTCGCCCCGGATTTTTTACCGCGCTCATTGCCCAGCAAAAACCAAAATACATGTGGATTGGCTGTTCGGACAGCCGCGTACCTGCGAATGAAATTATCGGGCTGGCACCGGGTGAGATTTTTGTCCACCGCAACGTCGCCAACGTGGTCGTTCACTCGGACCTGAATGCGTTGTCCACCATTCAGTTTGCGGTCGAGCGGCTCAAAGTGGCGCATGTCATGGTGGTGGGGCATTACGGTTGCTCTGGCGTGCAGGCTGCGCTGGAGGGCGCGCGTATCGGACTGGCGGACAACTGGTTGCGCCATATTCAGGATGTGCGCGATCGCCACAAACACCTGTTGGAATTAATCCCCGAGCATGGCCGCGCCAGCGCCTTGTGTGAGCTCAATGTGATTGAACAGGTTGTCAATGTGGCCCAAAGCACAGTGCTGCAAGATGCCTGGGGCCGGGGCCAGGATGTGACCCTGCATGGATGGGTCTACGGCCTGCACGACGGCTTGCTCCAAGACTTGCACATGAATGTCAACAGCAATGAAGCGCTGGAGTCGCTGTACAGCGAAGCGATTTCCGGAGTGCGACTGGTGCCACGACTCAAGTAAAGGGTTTGCGCATGTTTCCTACCCGTCTTGATTCGAGCTTGGCCTATGACATAGCCAAAGCGATGATGGACGGCTTCAACCGCCACTACCGTCTCTTCCGCACGGAGTCGGCAAGGGCCAAGCACCGGTATGAAACGGCAGACTGGCACGCCCAGCAGCGCGGCCAGCGTGAACGGATCGAGTTTTATGACCTGCGGGTGCTGGAGTGCTCCAACCGGCTGGAGCGCGAGTTCAAGGGCGGCGAGCAATCGATGGAGATCTGGCAACAGGTCAAGCTGCATTACATTGGTTTGCTGGTAAACCACCACCAGCCGGAGTTGGCAGAAACATTTTTTAACTCGGTTACGACCAAAATTCTGCACCGCAGCTATTTTCAGAACGACTTCATTTTTGTGCGTCCGGCGGTCAGCACGGAGTACATTGAAAACGACGAGTCCGAGCGCCGCCCGACCTATCGCTCCTACTACCCGGCCCGCGACACCATGCCGGGTGTGATCCTGCAAATGGTGCGGGACTTTGACCTGCACGTACCCTTCGCCAACCTGGACCGTGACAGCTCACTGGTGGCCCAGGCCATGCTTGCCAGGCTGGGCGATGTCACCTTGCGCGCCAACTTTCAGATTCAGGTGTTAACCAGCTTGTTCTTTCGCAACAAGGGTTGTTATGTGGTGGGCAAGCTGATTAACGGATTTAATGAATTCCCGTTTGCGCTGCCCGTGTTGCACAACGATGCCGCAAAGCTCGAAATTGATGCCGCCTTATTTGGCGAGGACGACCTGCTCATGTTGTTCAGCTTTGCGCGGGCTTATTTCATGGTCGACATGGAAGTGCCGTCAGCTTATGT
>JBIJDQ010000429.1:0-3145 GCA_044344025.1 Rhodoferax sp. | reverse complement strand
GGGTTCGTCGGTACGGTCATCGCGCAGCAGGTAGGCCCACTGGCCGTCAAAAGTACCATAAGTGGCTCGCAAGTAGTTTTGGTCGTCGCCAAAGTTTTGCTGGTAGCCCATGCCCTTGATCGCCTTGTTCATTGAGTACTGGGAAAGGTTGGCGAAGTAGTCACCCAGGGTGATGCTTTTGCTGGCATCGTTAAGCCTGTATTCAAACTTTTGAACCGAAAATTTGTCTGGGTCGAACTGGGTTGAATCCGTGTACCTGAGCGCCGCACTCAGGGTGGAGTTCCAGCCATTGGCGAGGATTGCCGCACGGTAAATCTCTGATTCATGAAAAAGATGGGTCCCAGTGTCAAGGAAGCTGCTGTTTGAACCCGGACCGCTGACGCTGTTGCTCACCACCTCAGACCGGTTGTGAACGGTGAACTCTTGCGTTGTCTGGGCTAAGGCTGCCAACCCAGCCATGGTCAACACCGAAACGCCTAAATAAAGGGCTAGGTTTTTGAGTGAACTTTGCATGTCCGTCCCTATTGGTTGATATACATCGACACGTTACAGAGGGACGTTTCTGGCGCATTGAGAAACCTCAAAGGACAACTTACATGGGCGTTTGGTATTCGTTAACGCTGCTGTTTGATCAGTTCTGGCTCAACTTGTGGCGTGCTGCGATGACTAAAAACTTGCCACGAATTTTTCCGGCATGGAAATTTCAACTTAGTGGCAGTTGCCTCCTCACTCCGCCCGCAACGCCTCCACCGGGTCAAGTCGGGCGGCGCGGGTGGCAGGTAACACACCGGCCAGCAGGCCAATCACTACTGCCACCGCTTCGGCCAGAATGACAAACACCATGGGCGTGTGCACCGGCAAGGCGGGCACGGCCAGGTGAATCAGCTGCGCCAGGCCAAGGCCGAGCAGAAGGCCCATCACGCCGCCCAGGGCTGACAGCGCCACCGCTTCCCCCAAAAAAAGCCCGAGGATGGTGCGCCTGGGTGCGCCCAAGGCCACCAGCAGCCCAATTTCACCGGTGCGCTCACTCACCGCAATCGTCATGATGGTCACAATGCCGACCCCGCCCACCAGCAGTGAAATGCTGCCCAGCGCACCCACCGCCATGGTCAAGATGTCAAGAATGTTGGACAAGGTGCGCAACATGTCTTCCTGGGTGGTGATGGTGAAATCTTCCCGACCGTGGCGGGCGGTCAAGGTGCTTTTGATGGCATCTGCCACTTGGGCGGCGGGCAGGCCTTCGGCGTACGATAGGTCAATCTTCATCATGCCGTCCAGGTTGAACAATTCAAGCGCCCGGCTGGTTGGCACATAGGCGGCATCGTCCAGGTCCACGCCCAAGAACTGGCCTTTGGCCTCCAGCACACCAATTACCCGAAACTGCAGGTTGCCTACCCGCACCCGTGCGCCTAGCGGGTTGGCGTTGCCAAACAGTTCGTCTTTCAGCTTGGCTCCCAGCACCACAAAGGCTCGCGCGTTTTCCAGGCTCTCCGGCGGCAAAAACTGGCCGGTTTTGACCTTGATGTTGTACACCTTGACCATGTCAGCACCCACGCCGTTGACGGTGGTGCGCCGCAAACGCCCGTTGGCACCCACCTCGGTGTTGCCCCAAACAGTGGCGGTCATGCCGGTGATGTGCGCCAAGTTGGCCAGTGCGCGTGCGTCGTCCAGGCTCAAAGGGCGCACCGAGGTGGGTATGCCGGTGGGCGCGGGGCCAGAGGTTTTGACCTTGCCTGGGGAGATGCTGGCGATGTTGGTGCCAAACTGGGTAAATTCCGCCAGTACAAAGCGGTGAATGCCCTCACCAATTGAGGTCAGCAAAATCACCGCCGCAATGCCCACGGCAATGCCCAGCAGCGTCAGAAAGCTGCGCAGCCGCTGGGCGGTGACAGCGCGCAAGGCCAGCCAAAGAGCATCTTGGAGCAGCATGGCGGCGTGTCCTGCCTGTTACCGCTTGGAAAGCGCCTGCACCGGGTCAAGCTGAGCTGCCCGGCGTGCAGGCAACACGCCAAACAGCACCCCGGTGACCAGTGCAGTGGCCAGCCCGGCCAACACGGCCCAGTCGGGTGGGTAAGCCGGGAATGTGGGGTACAGCTGGCGAACCACGGCGGCGCCCAACTGTCCCAGCACATAACCCACTCCGGCACCGGCCAGTGACAACATGCTGGCCTCCATCAAAAACACCTGGCGAATCGTGCCACCCGTGGCACCCAGCGCCTTGAGCAGACCGATCTCGGCGGTGCGCTGGGTCACCGACACCAGCATCACGTTCATCACCAAAATGCCCGCCACAGCCAGGCTGATGGCGGCAATGCCCGCGACCCCCAGGGTCAGTGTGCCCAGCAGGCGGTCAAAGGTGGCCAGCACCGCGTCTTGCGTGATCACCGTCACGTCTTGCTCGCCGTCGTGGCGCTGTTTGATGAGGTCGGCCACCTGGGTTTTGACCGATTCAATCGCCTCGCGGCTATTGGCCTCGACCAGGATCCGAAACAGCGTGCTGCTGTTGAACATGGCTTGCGCCTGCGCCACTGGCACCATGACCAAGTCGTCGGTGTTCATGCCCATGCCCTGACCACTGCTGGCCAGAACACCCACCACCCGAAAGCGTCGGTCCCCAATGCGCACCAGTTGACCCAAGGCGGGTGCCGTGCCAAAAATTTCCAGCCGCACCCGTGCGCCAATCACCGCCTCAGTCGCACCACGCTGCCAATCGTCATCAGCCAAAAAGCGCCCTTGTGACAAGCTCATCTGGCGCACCTTGACATAGCTGGCAGTGGTGCCCGCCACTATCGCCTGGCGCAACTTGCCACCTGCACTGATCTCCGAGGTGCCAATGGCCAGCGGCGCCACGTTACGAACGCCAGGTGAGCGCAACAACGCCTGTGCGTCGGCAATGCTCAGGTCTCGCGGGGTGCTGGTGATGGCGTTGCCAGGGTTGAAGCCCCCGGTTTGTGAGCGTCCCGGCAACACAATCACCAGGTTGCTGCCCAGCGAAGAAAATTCGTTCATCACATAACGCCGTGCGCCATCGCCCAGGGCGGTCAGCACCACGACGGCGGCCACACCAATGGCCATGGCCAGCACCAGCAGCGAGGCACGCAACGGGTTGCCGGTGGCGGCCTGGCGGGCAAAGTGGATCAGGTCG
>JBIJDQ010000035.1:0-11201 GCA_044344025.1 Rhodoferax sp. | reverse complement strand
ATCAGCACCCGACCCAACTGAGGTGATTGAAGCCACTTCAAGCGCGGATGTAGCCAGGCTTTTCAGGTAAACACCGCCAGAGGTGGTTGCCCCGTTGACTTTAGACACGGTGATGTCAATGGCATCTAACGATGTGCCAATTGCCCCGCCGTTTAGAGTCAGATCAGTTGCCGTTAAGTTGTTATCTGTCCCGTTGCCATCGGTCATCGTCCCTTGGCTGGTCAGCGTCATTTTGCCCGTTGCCGACAGCACCCCCAAGACCATTGAACCACTGGTAGTCAGAGACACGTCACCTGCGGTTGCCGGCACCGTCACCGGCACCGTCACCGTGGTCGCGGTCAGATCGCCGGTGTTGGCGATAGTCACTGCCGTGCCAGTGGCAGTGAGTGTGCCAACAGCGGTTTTCAGCGGTGTAGTAGTGGCACCAACTGTGCCACCGGCAGTCAAGGTGGCGGATGTGCCAGAGAGCTTGCCGGTTGCGCCATTCAGGATGGAGCCTGCGGTTGCCAGTGTCACTCCCGCCTTGGCCGTGACGTTGTTGACGGTGATGTCGCCCGTGGTGCTGGCGATATCGATCAGACCGTCGGTGCCGGTGGCAGAGGCCGACACGGCCAAGAAGCCGTCGGTTTCCTTGATGTAGACATTGCCCGCAGCCGTTTGTGCCGTCAGGATTGCAACGGTTGTGTTGATCGCACTTGCGCCAGCAGCACCAATTCCAGAACCCGCAGTGAGTGTGGCTGTGTTGGCTGTGATCGCAGATACGGAAGAAAGAAGGGCTCCCGATGCTTTGATCGTCGCAGACCTCACCGTGGTTGTCGTGGTTGTCGAGGTTGTATCAACCGCTCCAACCTTGATGCTGCCGCCTGTATTTTCAAAAGTGACGTCCGCGACACCGCTCGATGTGAACACTTGGGTGTCAGAGTCGAATGCGAAGGCAGAACCAAGCTTGGCGCTACCATTTTTGGTCGTCACGTTAATGCGGTCGAGCGTGCCTGTCTGCGTAACATAAAGAGAGCTACCCGTGTCCGTCTGCTTTGTCACCAGCTCCGTAACGGCCGTTTCAATTTTGTCGGCCGCGCTACCAATATGCCCCTTGCTGGTTAAGTCAGCAATTTTGGCCGTGATATTGGCAGCAGTCCCATTGCCATCGGTGATGCTGCCGTTGGCAGCCTCCAGCGTGACGGTACCGCCAGTCGCGGTGATGTCGCCCAGCGCGATATTGCCTTGTGAGTTGCGAACGGTCACGTTGTTGGCCGTACCAGCCGCTGTGATTGAGCCAATCGCTCCGCCCAAGCCCATTTGTACGTAAACACCGCCACCAGCGGCACTGGCACTGAATGTTTCTGATGTGATGCCCATTACATTGGCCGCTTGCCCGGTCGCGCCCGCAGCCGTCAGAGTGACCGTTTTTGCGGTGACGACGTTCGCGCCCCCGTTGTTGTTCCAAATATCGCCAGCCGTGGTGCTGAGAGTGGCCGCCTTGGTGGCGCTGACATCGTTGACCACCATGGTGTCGCCAGCGGTAATGACCACATCGTGGAGGCCTGCTGCTCCGCCTGCACCCACGACTTTGTTACCGGCGGCAACCGTGGCGGCGACACCGCCGTCTTTGGCAATGGCCTTGCTAACCACCAGTGCGTCAGCTTCGCTGATGTAAATGCTGCCGTCGTTTGCCGTTGCAGTCAGATAACCCACCTTGGTTGTGAGCGGGGTAGTGCTGCTACCTATGTTGCCGCTGCCTTTGGTGTTCAGCACCAGCATGCCGGCGCTGAGGAGGTCGCTTGTGGGTGTACCCGCAGCTGTGATGCCCCCGTAGGAATCTATTGTCAGATAACCAATCGTCGTGATTTTTCCAACTGTGACACCACCGGCGTTAGTTGCTTTTGTGGCATCGTTCGAAGAGTCAACAGTCAAGGTGATGTTCCCGCTGCCCGAATTAAGTGCGGTACCTGCCGCCATGGTGATACCGCCCACACCCGCACCTGCGGCCGTGCGAGTGGTTTGATCGGCACCCGGTGCATTCGCGGTAAGCGTAATGGCTCCGTTGGTGGTGGTGATGTTGTTGTTGATCAAAATGGAGCGGCCTGCGTCCATTGCAATCGCCGTATTGGCGTTTGTTATGTTCACTGCATCCGTCACGGTGATGTCGTTGTGTGCCTGCAGCAGCACATTGGCAGTTTGCGCGCTGATGGACGCCGCAGTGATTTTTGTGGTTCCCGTTGTACCCGTAGAAAAGATGGTGGTTGTGGGCACCAAAACTGAACCGCCGGTATCGGTAATTTCGATATTCAACGGATCAATCAGCAGCGTGCCATTTTTCCCTTTGGGGGCCATGGCATCGACCCGTCCCAGCAGTTGCACTTCACCAATGCTTGAGACATCAATGTAGCCACCATTGCCAGCCAGATCGCCACCACGGGCTTTGATTGATCCAGCAAACGTGACCAGACTGTCAGACAGCAGGTTGACCTTGCCGCCATTGCCAGCAACGCCGCCACTGACATCAATATTGCTGCTGGCAGTGGTTAGTGTTTGGCGTGATGATGCCAGATCGACCTGACCGCCGGAGCCCGTGCCGGCGCCTTTGGCGTCAATGGTGCCCGTGTTGCCGACAAAACTCCCGCTCATTTGCACCAAGCCACCTGCGGTATCCGCTTGGGTCGCAGATACATCAAGCACCCCGGCATTTTTGACAATGCCGTTGGTGCCACCCGCCAGCATGATCTTGCCATTTTGGCGGCTTAAGGATTGCGCCCGAATAACCCCCTCGTTATTGATCACCGAGGCAAAAATGTCGCCGACCTGCTCGCCCTTGAGCACGACTTGGCCGCCCGTTGCTTCGATGAGTCCTTTGTTGCTGACCGAAGAATCCAGCAGTTTGCCGTCTGGCCCCATCACTTTGCCGGCAATTGCCCCGCTTACCGCGTAAGAAACCAAGCCATCGCCATGAAAGTCAATGGTCATTTGGCTGCCTGAGGCCAACGCCACTTGCCCCAACCGGGCGACGATCAAGCCTTCATTGTTCACACCTGGTGCGACCAGAAAGGCAAAACCGTTTTCCCCAACTTTGATCTCACCCTTGTTCACAACATAGCTGTCTGCGGTGCCGTTTTCCTTTGTAAATTGGAAACGGTTGTTCAGAAAGTCAGCGTCTTTGATGTTCAGAGTGGTAGCCAAAATCCCTGCTGTGTCAATGCGAGCGGTACTGCCAAAAACAATGCCGTTGGGGTTGATGACAAACAAGCGACCATTGGATGTGAGCTGCCCCAAAATCTCGGTTGGGCTGCCACCGGTAATGCGGTTCAACGCAATGGATTGGGAACCAGGTTGCAAAAACTTCACCAATTCACTGGCGCTTATATTGAAGCTGTTCCAGTTGATGATGGCCTTGTCGGACAACTGATTCACAGTCGTGGTGGACAAATTGCGTTGAACGTTGACCGTGCCTGCTACAACAGACTCACCCAGTGGTGCAGCATTGGCAGCTATTGGCGCGCCCAAAGCCATGGAGACAAGGACTTGGCTAACCAGGACGGCAAGCTCTGTGCGCTTGCCAGGATAGCCTTGGGCAGTGTGGATTTGTGAGGTTGACATGTGCTTCGTTCCTTAGAATTCAACGGTTGTTTTTACGTTAATGACGGCAGAGTTGTCGCGCAACTTATCGTCGCCTGCAACCGGCCAGCCCACATCGAGCGTGAAGTCAAGGTTATTTTTGGGTGTGTTTGAAAACATTGGCAGTTTGGTTTTAGCCGTTAAACCAAACCCAACCCCAGTGACAGTAGACATGTCGCTCTGTGCAATCAACGGATTCTTGCGTGTCACTACGCCGTGGTCAATAAAGCCGTAGGCCGTCCATGGTATGTCACCCATTTGGGTGTAGCGCATTTCCAGGGTGCCTTGGTATCCGCCGCTGCCACTGATTACACCCGGTGCAAATCCGCGAACAGACCCGGCTCCGCCCACTTGCCACTCTTCGCCAGAAACCAAACTGTTGTTGGCCCACTGCGCAGACCCACCAGCAAACATGGACCAGGTTTGGTACACCGGGCGGCTGTACGCAGCGTTAAGCCGAAGTTTGGTGAACTGGTTGTCCGCGCCAGTCCGGCTGGAGTTTGTGGCGTCTTCCATACCACCCAATGCCCCGCCCAGGCCGAGCGAAAGCTCCGCAGACAGGGCAGACTTGCCGGACAGCGTATCAAACTCGGAACTCACCATGGCATAAATGGAGCGTGTTTTGTCTTGAGCGGTTGTCTGGTTGAGAACAAAAAAGTCAGCATCTGAGCCGCGAATCCCGAGTTCACCGGTCAACGCCATGCTGCGCTCAAGAATAAATGGATGGTTCACATAGATACTGCCAGATGAGCTTTCGCCGCGGATGCCAAGGTCGGCAAACACCTTTGTCACATCGTAGGAACCGCTGCTGACCGACAGCCCAATGCGCGTGCCAATTCTGTTGAGGGGTGCCGTGAGTCCGAGGGAGTAGTGCGACAGTTCGCTCGGACGATCGCCAAACAAAGCTTGCGCCTTAAGGTTTGCCCCGGTATCTGCCAGGTTGATTGCCTCAGCGCTTGCAATATAGCGGTTGGCGCTAACCGTGTCTGATCCGTAGTTGTTGTATTCAAGTCGGCCCTTGGCCGGACCTTCATCCTGTGCATTCACAAGAATATCTACTGTGCCGGGCTTTGCGCCTGGGGCAATAAGCGAGGTGGTCACCAGGCCAGGGTTGCGGTTGAGGGTCAGCAATCCTTTTTCCAGACCGATATTGGTGAGGACGGCGCCTCCCAGAGCCTCAACAACATGTTCGCGAATGAATTCCGAGTTGTAGTTGGTATTGCCCGAAACCTTGACCTCGCCCACCACGCCTTCAAGAACAGCAATTCGAACTTTTCCATCTTCAACCTGCTGCTGAGGTATGAAGGCCTCGGCAATCGACATTCCCTTGTCGCGATAAAGGCGAGTGATCTTTACGGCAGCCTCATTGATTTGGCTCAGGCCAATAGGTTTGCCAACATAGTCGCTTACTGCGGCAGTAAGCGCTTCTTTGCCAATGGTGACGTTGCCCTCAAAAACAAACTCCGTCACCACCATGGTTTCTTCCCGCGCTTTTTTCTCTTCAGCGGCTTTAGCCATTGCGGTGGCTGCGCTAGCGGCTTCAGCAGCCTTAGCCAATTGAACCGCCTCAGGGCTTGTGTCTGGGGAGATGACGCTGATCATGGGTGCGTGATTGCCAATGCGGCGCACCAAGCTAAGCGCAGTTTGATTCAAGGCGACGCTGGGATCGCCTTTCTCGGTTGCTGTTACTCGCACAGCAAGGTAGGCTGTTTGGTCAGAATCCTGAACCTGATATTGAGCGGATGTAGCGCCCGCAATCGGCACGAAGGAGTCCGCTGCTTTCGTGTTTGAACGCAACCACTGGAATGCATACGTAAATTCACTCGCGGCACCATCATGGCGGTCATCCCACTCACCGACATTGGCCGTTAAAACTTGACCGGTCTTCGTCTCGCCGGTGATGACAGGTTTTTTGCTATTTACCGGCGCATGGTTCACCGGGCTCACCGTGACATTAACTCGTAACTCTTGTGTTCCACCCATGCCATCGGACGCTTCAATGATGAAGCTGTCACTGCCATTCCAGTATTGGTTAGGTTGGTACTTGACTGGCACTGATTCCTTGGTGTCTTCTATCACCACAACGCCATGCATTGATGGCTGCTTTACCGTCCAGGTGAGTGTGTCCCCATCTGAGTCAGCACCTTGCAGCACGAGCAACAGCGTTGAATCCCCTGGAATCGTTCGTTTGATGGTTTGTTCAGCCGCATCAACTGCTTGAGCAACCAGCGGCAGTCCAAATAGGCAGGGCACGATTGACCTCAAGACCAGTTGCTTGCAAAAAGCACGAAGTGGAGTTGAAGCTTGCCGATAGGGAGGCGCTGGAATACGTAAGTTCATGTGGGATTTACCAGTTAATAGTGGTGACATTAAAGAATTCTCAACGTGGCTCTTGATTTCAAGTTGGCCGAATTTATCAACCGCTAAAAAAGAAACCCAACAAAAACCAACGAAACTTAACAAAAATCAAAGCCTACGAAAAAGAACCGGCTTTAAGCGCCCATATAGTGAAAAAGTTCACGCTTGCCTGGTGCGAACTTTGCGTCGATGTTGCGATTTGCGGACTGCTTTAGGTCGCGTACAACTCAACGGGTTGACATGGCAGCCACAGGGTAAATTGAGCCTGTCCTTGCACCACCTCGTACCTGATCTGACCACCCAATAATGAGGTGAAGCTGCGCACCAGGTACAAGCCCAGGCCCGAGCCAGTTTGTTTTTTGGCCCCTGGGCTTCGGTAGTATTTGTTGAATATTTGCGTCGGGTCTGGAAAACCTGCTGCGCCTGGCAGGTTTTTCAGGCTGATTTGGATGCCTGCACAGCCAACATCGGTGGCAGCTTGGACACCGATGGTGATCGGTGACAGCGGTGGGGAGTACTTCAGGGCATTGTTGATCAGGTTGTCCAAGACCATTTTTAACAACTGTGCGTCAGTCGACAAATCGGGCAGCGATTCCGTTGTGATGGTCAGGCGCGCCGGGTCTGTGTTGCTGGCCTGCAATTGCGTCAATATTTCAGCCACATCGCAGTGCTGCAATTGCAGTGCTGGTTTCTGATGTGCCAGCAAATCAAGCTGCTGGCAGCGTTCAATCATGCGGCTCATGTCCTCCAAGGCTTGCGTGGCACGGCGTTTTTGCGTCTCTGTGACGTTCAAGTGGTCCAGGCTCAAAGTCACCACCGAAACTGGCGTTTTCATTTCATGGGTGAGCATGCCCATAAACTGATGTTGCTCAAGCAGGCTCTGTTGCTCCACCAGATTGGCGACCTGGAGTCTGCGATTGAGGCGGTGGATATAAAGCGCAACCCCCGAGAGTACGCCGATGGTCAGCACAATCAGAGCTATCAATTGGTAGAGCCAGGTCATATCCGGTGGCGGCGGGTTGGGGTCGTAGAGGAATCCGTCCAGGCTGTAGTTGAATTTGATAATGCCAAATTTGGCATAAGTGTCAACGATGAGTTTCCAGCGCAACGCATTGTTGTGACCCATATGGATCACATCCGAGCGAATCCGTTCGTTCAGTGTTTTCGCTTCAAAGGCCAAGTAGTCACGGCTTTTGGCTTGGGTGTTGTATTGCGCCAAAATTAGTTCAATGATCTCGTCCTGATGCGCCATCGCATAGTCCCAACCCTTGAGGGTGGCACTGCGAAAAGCCGCAACCACTTCTGGACGGTCTTTTTGCATCGATTGGCGGGTGAACAAAACACCGTTGTAAAAATCCATGCCATATTGATTCGGATCAATCACGCCGTAGGCGATGCCGCGCTGTTGCAAATAGAACGGTTCATTCGACAAGAAAGCGTTCATCGCCACAATCTTGCCAGCGAGCAAATCTTCGAGTCCGTTGGCTTTGGTATTGATGTCGAGTTTGTCCAGTGCAATGCCTTCGTTGATGAACATGGCTTTCAGGTCAAGACTTTCGTCACCCGGTTGCAGGCCAATGGCACCTGCCTTGGCCACATCAGAGAGGGTTTTGATGTTGCTGTCCAGAGTCAGTAAAACTTCAGGCGAGTGCTGAAAAATTGGGGCTAAAACCAACAAAGGTTTACCTTCCAGAAAGGATTTGACCAACCCGGATGACGACACCCCAAAGTCGGCGCGCTTCTGAGTGACCTCGTCAATGGGTGAAATACTGGGGGCGCCCTCTTTCACAGTCACAAGTAGCCCGGCTTCTTGGTAAAAACCTTTGTGCAAAGCCGCGTAATACCCGGCAAATTCAAACTGGTGCAGCCAGTTGAGTTGCAGCGTCACTTGTTGGGGCGCTGGGGCCGCCAGAGCGGATTGGCACAGCGTCAGCAGCAACCCGATCCAGACCAGCAGCTTGTGGGCTTTCTTTTGCACCATGAAAAGAGTCAACATGATGCTAGATCACCTGCACTTCAATGCTCATCTGGTAGCCAACTTGACGAATCACCTTGATCGGATGTTCGTACACACTGACTTGAACCAGCTTCTTGCGCAGCCGGGCAATTTGCATTTCCAAGCCAGCTTTGCTGATGTCACTTTTACCCAGCAGGGTGATCAGTTGCCAGTTTTCCAGTCGTTGACCCGGTGCACGGGCAAATGCCGCCAGCAGACTGGCTTCGTGGGCGCTTAGATTGATCTGGCTTTGCTGCCCTGTCAAAGTGAGTTTGTGCAGGTCAAGTTTAAGCGCCGCGCTGGTTTGTGCAGCGGGCCGCAGGCGACGCGCCAAGGCCTGGACAGCGGCGCCAAGTTCGTCCATGGTCGTCGGTTTGGTGAGGTAGATGTCGGTGCCGCTTTCATAACCCTGCATTTTTTCTAACACTTTGCCGCGTGCGGTCAGCATGATGATCCCGATGCCAGGCTGGCCTTGCCGAATACGCCGCGCCAGACTGATGCCGTCTTCGCCCGGTAAATTGAGGTCAAGCAACATCAAGTCAACGTGCATGGTGTCGGCAATTTCCACCAGTGCTTCTGCGCAATCGACCCCCACCACTTGGTGGCCGATGGCGCGCAGGGTTTCGACGGTAATTTCACGCAGGTCATCGTGGTCTTCCACAACAATGATGTTCAGCAAGGTAGCCATAAGGTAAACCTGATGTGTTGTTGCGCGACGGCGTAGTTCACCTGGCCACCCAACAGCTCGGTAAAGCTGCGCACCAGGTAAAGGCCCAAGCCTGAGCCGGATTGTTTTTGCGCACCTGGACTGCGGTAGTATTTACTGAATATTTTGGTCAGGTCTGGCAAACCTGCCGCACCCGGCAGGTTTTGCACGCTGATCTGTATTCCCGCGCGACCTACGTTGGCAACGGAGCGTGCTTCAACGCTGACCGATGACTGCGCAGGGGAATACTTCAGCGCATTACTGATCAGGTTGCCCAACACGATGTTGATCAACTGTAAATCGCTATGCAGCTCGGGCAAGTCCCCTGCCGTGATGTCAAGCCGTTGTGGGCTTGCACAGCCCTGATGCAGTTGCACCAATATTTCTGACAGGCTGCAGCGTTGTATTTGCAGCGCAGGCTTTTGGTGCTCTATTTGATCAAGCTGTTGGCAGCGCTCCACCATGCTGTTCATGTCGTTCATGGCTTTCTCGGCGCGTTGTTTGACAAATTTTTTCGGGTGTGGGTCTGTCATCTGGTTCAGCGTCAACATCACCACCGAGATGGGGGTTTTCAGCTGGTGGGTCAGCATGTCCATCAGCTGGTGCTGCTCGTTCAAGTTGCGTTCAATTGCATGTTGGGCACGATGCAGTTTGCGATTGAGGCGGTGAATGTAAAACACAAGCCCTGCAATCAAGCTCAATCCCAGTAACACCCCGGCCACTAGGCGGTAGAGCCATGTCATGTCGGGTGGTGGCGGGTTAGGGTCGTAAAAAAAGCCGTCCAGACTGTAGTTGAATTTGATGATGCCAAATTTGGCATAGGTCTCGACGATGTGCCGCCAGCGCCCAGGGTTGCTGTGCCCCAGGCTGATCACATCAGAGTCGATCAGATTGGCCAGCGTTTTTGCTTCAAAAACCAGGTAGTCGCGGCTTTTGGCTTGGGTGTTGTACTGCGCCAGAATCAGCCCGATGATCTCGTCCTGATGCGCCAGCGCATACTCCCAGCCCTTGATGGTGGCACTGCGAAAGGCAGCAACAGTGTTGGGTTTGGCTTTTTCTACGGCACGACTGGTGAATAACACATCGCTGTAAAAGTCTATGCCGTATTGACGTGTGTCGATCACACCGAAGGCCATGCCGAGCTTTTGCAAAAGAAAAGGCTCGTTGGAAAGGTAGGCGTTCATTGCCACAATTGTTCCCGACAACAGGTCCTTCAGGCCTAGCCCGTCGGTGCTGATGTTGAGCTTATCCAGCGCTATGCCTTCGTTGACAAATAGGGCTTTGAGGTCAAGGCTCTCGTCGCCGGGTAGCAGGCCGATAGCCCCCGCTTTGGCGACATCAGTGGGTGTTTTGACTTTGTCACCCAGGTAAAGCAAGACTTGCGGTGAATGCTGAACAACAGGTGCCAGCATCAGCACGGGCTTGCCTTCCAAATAAGATTTGACCAGGCCAGAGTTCGAAACCCCAAAATCTGCGCGCCCCTGAAGAACCTCCTCAATGGCCGAAATACTTGGCCCACCTTCCTTCAGCGTTACATCCAGTCCGGCATCTTTGTAAAAGCCTTTGTGCAATGCTGCGTAATACCCTGCAAATTGAAACTGGTGTTGCCAGCGCAATTGAAGGGTGACACTGTTGACCTGCTCACCAGCGAGCGCTGTCGGGGTGACGTTCAGTAACAGGGCGAGCCAAAAAATCAGTCTCATTGGAAAAAAGAGGGTCTTGGACACGCGATACTGCGATCAATTTTGAAGGTGTTGACGCATTGTATGCAGGTGTATTGAAAGTCAGAGGGAAGAAAAGTGGGTTTAAATTTATCGCAAACACAAGGTCGCAACATGGGGCACACGACACGAAATATCGTCTTTGACTTTGGTGCGGTGCTGTTTACATGGCAACCCAGGGTGTTGATCGCAGCCCATTTTTCTGCGTACGCGGCCACGTCTGAACAAGCCGCTGTGCTGGCCAATGCGGTATTTGGCCATGCCGATTGGCACGACTTTGACCGGGGTGTGTTGTCGGCGCGCACCGTGAGTGAGCGCACCGCGGTACGGTTGGGTCTGCCAGAACCGGCCTTGCGAGACCTGATTGACGGCATTGCCCAACATTTGCAGCCCATGCCAGGCACCTTGGCCATATTGGCCCAGCTGCGTACTTTGCGGACCCAGCGGCCAGACCGCCTGCAACTGTTCTTTTTGTCCAACATGCCGGAGCCGTATGCCCGTGTGCTGGAACAGAAACACCCATTCCTCGGTTGGTTTGACGGCGGTATTTTTTCAGGTGATGTGCATCACATCAAACCTGAGCCCGAAATTTATGAGCTGCTTGAGGCCCGTTATGCGCTGGTGCCTGCTGACACCATCTTCATTGACGACTTGGCTGGCAACGTGGTCAGCGCGCAGGCACGGGGCTGGCAAGGCATTCACTTTGAGTCGGCCGCGCAACTCCAGGCGCAACTGATGCCGCTACTGGCCTGAGAGGCAGGTCGAGGCAAATTCTTGCAGCGTGGTTTGGTACAAGCCCGGATTGACC
>JBIJDQ010000428.1:0-3157 GCA_044344025.1 Rhodoferax sp. | reverse complement strand
TTGGGTGTGCTTCCAGTATTCGTATTGCGATTTACCGATATAGAACGGAGACCCACCAATGTCGCCCAGGTAGACATCGCCCGCGCCCATCGTAATTTCACCCGGCAAAAAGCAGTTCGCAGCACTGTTATCGCAACATCCGCCAGATTGATGAAACATCAAATCGGGTCCATGCTTGCTTTTGAGAAAGGCGACCAGCTCGAGCGCGGCTGGTGTGGCAACAACTTTTTCAACCATTTGTATCTCCAAGTCAAAAAAGGGGCAGTTGCCTGCCCCTTTGGTATTGATTTGCCGTGCGATTCGGATTTAGAAGAAGCCGAGTTTGCTTTCGCTGTAGCTTACCAACAGGTTCTTGGTTTGCTGGTAGTGGTCCAGCATGACCTTGTGGGTCTCGCGGCCAATGCCGGATTCCTTGTAGCCGCCAAACGCCGCGTGCGCAGGATAGGCGTGGTAGCAGTTGGTCCAGACGCGGCCTGCCTTGATAGCGCGCCCCATGCGGTAGGCCACATTGCCGTTGCGGCTCCAGACCCCTGCACCCAAGCCATACAAGGTGTCGTTTGCAATCGCCAACGCTTCCGCCTCATCCTTGAAGGTGGTAACAGCCAGCACCGGTCCAAAAATCTCTTCCTGGAAGATGCGCATCTTGTTGTGGCCCTTGAACAGGGTGGGCTGAACGTAATAGCCACCTTCCAGATCGCCACCCAAATGGGCCTGGTTTCCACCAGCCAGAACTTCAGCCCCTTCTTGCTTGCCCAAATCCAGATAAGAAAGGATCTTTGTTAATTGCTCTTTGGAAGCCTGCGCACCCATCATGCTGTCGGTATCAAGCGGATTGACGTGCTTGATGGCTGCAACACGTTTGAGCACACGTTCCATGAACTTGTCATAGATCGACTCTTGAATCAGCGCGCGGCTGGGGCAGGTGCAAACTTCGCCCTGGTTAAACGCAAACAAGACCAAGCCTTCAATGGCCTTGTCCAGGAATCCATCGTCTTTGTCCATGATGTCGGCAAAGAACACGTTGGGCGACTTTCCACCCAGTTCAAGGGTTGCAGGAATCAGATTGTTGGCCGCCGCCTGCGCAATCACCCGCCCCGTAGTGGTGGAACCTGTAAATGCGATCTTCGCAATGCGCTTGCTGGTCGCCAATGGCATGCCTGCTTCACGGCCATATCCATTGACGATATTGAGTACACCTGGCGGCAAGAGGTCGGCAATCAACTCGGCCAGTATCAGAATACTGATGGGAGTGGACTCCGCGGGCTTGAGCACCACGCAGTTGCCGGCACCAATGGCGGGTGCCAGTTTCCAGGCCGCCATCAAGATGGGGAAGTTCCAGGGGATGATCTGGCCGACCACACCAAGCGGCTCCTGAATATGGTACGCCACCGTGTTTTCGTCGATGTTGGACAGGGCCCCCTCCTGTGCGCGTACGCAACCGGCAAAGTAGCGAAAGTGGTCCACTGTCAGGGGAATGTCCGCGTTCAAGGTCTCGCGGATGGCCTTGCCGTTGTCCACGGTTTCAGCATAGGCAAGTGTTTCCAGGTTCGCCTCAATGCGGTCTGCAATCTTGAGCAGGATATTGGCGCGGGTGGCCGCATCGGTCTTGCCCCATGCGTCTGCAGCAGCGTGGGCGGCGTCGAGTGCAAGTTCAATGTCCTCTGCGGTAGACCGGGCTGCTTTGGTGTACACCTTGCCACTGATTGGGGTAACGACGTCAAAGTACTGGCCCTTTACAGGCGCAACAAATTTGCCCCCGATGAAGTTGTCGTATTGGGCTTTGTAGGCAATCTTGGCGCCTGCTGCGCCGGGTGCTGCGTAGATCATGTTGTCTCCAGAATATGTAAATTGATTCAAGAATTCCCCTTTCGGGTACTTCTACACTTCAATTCCCGTGCCAACGGACATCAGCTCTTTAGGTTGTTGATTTCAAACACAATTTTTTTCACCTTTCGGGTTAACCCGAATGACCTCGCAATGTAATGAATCGCAACACTTGTCACAAAATGTGACAACTGGCAGACCACCTGGCTATGTATGGAATTACATATCGTCAGGCTTAGCCGCCTTCAGTACGATGCAGCACATTCTGAACATAGAGAACAGGCAAACAGCCTGTCCAGGAGACAAAGTGCATACACCCCAAAACGCCATAGCGGCGGGCCAGGCCCGCCAACATCTCATGGAATTTGGATCGATCCCGGAAACAGGGATGGACGGGCGCGTCGCCCGGTCCTGGAATCGCAGTTTGGCCGCAGGGCTTCTGCCTGACAGTCGCATGCAAATGGCCGACCATACCGGCGGCGCCGCATTACGCGAAATCGTCTTGCGCAACCACGAGCTACTTGCGCACTCACGACCAGTGATGGAGTATCTGTTTGACCAGGTACGCCATAACCAGAACGTTGTGGTCCTTGCTGATCATCGTGGTACCTTAATGCACACCTTGGGTGATGCCATCTTTTTGGACAAAGCGCAGCGGGTAGCTTTAACGGCGGGGGCTTGCTGGCACGAATCCCAACGCGGCACCAACGCAATCGGCACCGCTATCGCAGAAGGTACGGGAATCGAAATTCACGGTCCTGAGCACTTCTTCGAACGAAACAGCTTTCTCACCTGCGCCGCGTCACCGATATTGTCGGCAAACGGGAGCCTGATGGGCATACTGGACATTTCAGGCGACCAACACAACGGGCATCCCCACACGCTGGGCCTGGTGAACACAGCTGTCCGGATGATCGAGAACCGGTTAATGGTGGCTAGCGCCACCAAGATATATCGACTCCATTTGCACACGCAAATCGAGGGTATCGGAACGGTTGCAGAGGGAATTATTGGCTTCTCCGATGATGGCTGGATCGTCGGTGCCAATCGTGCAGCCATGGCTTACCTGCAGCTCAATCCCTCTAATTTGGGATTGACCCAGCTTGATCGCGTGTTCGATCTTCGAATGGATGAGTTGTGGGCGCGCACCCGACACCAGTCCGGAAAGGCATTGGCGGTTCGACTGCGGAATGGCACAACACTGTATGCAGTGCTACACGGACCACAGGCTAAACCGTCTCCCGCAGCGCATCCAACCGCAAAGGTGGAACATGCTGCAGTTGATGCGCTGTCATGTCTGGATACTGGCGATCTGCGGTGGCGCAATGCAGCA
>JBIJDQ010000427.1:0-3158 GCA_044344025.1 Rhodoferax sp. | reverse complement strand
TCTTTGTCAGGGGTGGCCTGGGTGGCCTCCACCGTGTTTGAGCAGGCCGATGCCTGGGCCTACAACCGGCTGGAAAAGCTCAAGGCCGACCCGTTGGCGGGCTTTAGCCTGCACCAGAAAATGATTGAAAAAGGCTTTGTCAGCAACTCGATGTTGCTTGACTCCGACCGCCTGACCGCCCTGAACAAAATCGCCGAAGCCGGCGGCCGGGGTGCTGACGTGGTGGCGGTGTTGCAAGGCATCAAGCCCGAAGACCTGCAAATGGCCATGGACGACATGCCCCTGGCCTCTGCCCCACGTGGCTTTTCTTACGATGATGCCGCAGACTTGGCCAACAGCACTGAGCCCTTTGCCCGAGGCCTGGTGGATGGCATGCTGAATATGCCGGTGGCATCTGCCGGTTCCAAGTAATTACCGCACGGCCTTATGAAAACCAACGCTTATCTTTTTTGTATGCGCTCCGGTCTGGTGCTTTTCTGTGGCTTGGGGTTGTCACTGGCCTGCATGGCGCAGGCCCCTGTCGGCTCACCGGGCACATCGTTTTCAACATCGTTGACTTTGCCGACACCCGGGGCAGCCGCCGGTTTGATGCCCGGCGCGGCGGTGGTGCCTGAGGCCGTAGCGTCTGCTCCCGCACCGGCCGCATCGGGCGTGACACCGGCTGTGCCATTGACTGCAGCGCCTACAACGCCCTCAGGCCTCGTGGCACCGGTGTTGTTGGGGTGTCGCCCGGTGAGTGACAAGGCGATGGCGATCGACATGGCGGCGGTGACCGCGCAGTCTAAAAAGGCTGACCTGGCCGAGCAAGCCAAATTGTTTTCCGAGGCGGTGGCGCTTTGGTCCTTGGCGATGCAGCAATGTGATGGACGCGCCAGGGAGCGCGCCGCCAGGAGCCGCGACGACGACCAGCATGTGCTTGACCAGATCACTGAAGCCCAAGGGGCAGGCCCACAGTGCGCCAGCGGTCAAAAAGATGCCGCAGCCCTGCAAGACCTGGCCAAACAGGCGTTGACTGAGCGCCGCTGGTCAGATGCGGCGTCGCTGTTTCGCAAGGCGGAAAACATGTGGGACTTTGCCGCCGAGCGTTGCACCGGCAGCCAGCAAGAAGTTGCCAATCGCCGCCGGGACCAATCGGTGCAAGACGGCCACAACGCCGAGTTCTGCGCGCCTTTGTTTGAGCTGGCGCGTGAGCACACGCAAAAACTGCGCAGCGCCGCAGCTGGCCAGTCGCGTGAGGAAAAGCAGGACGCGTCCATGGTGGCGGAAACACTTTGGCGTGATGCCCTTGAGGGCTGCAAAGGCGCCGCCGTGCAGGACATTGCCTCTAACAATGCCAAGGCTTTGGCGCGAGAGCGTGGCACACCCTGGGTGCCGCGCCTGCCACCCGCAGGTCCGCCTGCAGTGGCGACTGCAGCCAGGCCTGCGCTGGGGTCTTTGGCTGGTGCCAGGCCAATCGGTACCGGGGCTGCGATGTCGCTGGTGCAACCCGTGTTGCCAGCGGTTGGGCAGGTCCTTAACGCAGCCAACGCGGCACCTGATGCCGCCAGCACCGTCGCCGCAATGGCAAGCCCGCGCCAAGCAACGGCAACAAGCGCAGCAAAGTTGGTGGCGCAACCGACCCCGCTGGCACCGAGCGCCACTGAAACCCGGGCGCTGCTTGAACCCGCAGCCCAGATGCCAGGGGTCATGATGGCGGGCACCACCCGGTTTACCGGTCAGTTCGCACGTGATGCCGATGCCACCACCATCTCAGGCACGGGCAAGGTCGCCTGGGCCACCGGCGATGTGTTTGAAGGCACGTTGGTGATGGGCTTGCGCCAGGGCCAGGGCAGCATTGCCTGGGCCAATGGCCAGCGCTACACCGGCGAGTGGGTCAAGGACAAGCCCACTGGGCAGGCCAAAATGCATTTCGCCAACGGCAACGACTATGAAGGCCGCGTGATTGACGGCATGCCGCAAGGGGTCGGGCACATGCGTTATGCGTCCGGTGATGTGTTTGACGGCGTGTTTAAAAACGGCGAACCGCATGAGCGTGGTGTGTACGTCTGGCGCAATGGCCAGGTGTTTGACGGGACCTGGGTCAATGGTCGCCCCAATGGGCAGGGCAAGCTCAAGTTTGCCACTGGCAACCAGTTTGAGGGCACGGTGGCAGAGGGTGTGCCGCAGGGCCAGGGACGCATGGTTTTTTCGGGCGGTGAGGTTTACACCGGCCAATTTCTGGCGGGTGAGCCTGATGGCGAAGGCACCTTCACATGGCCCTCGGGGGACCAATACACCGGCCAGTGGAAGGCCGGCAAAAAACACGGCAAAGGGGCCTTTACCTGGAAAGCCGGTGACCGCTGGGAAGGCATTTACGAGAACGACGTGCAAAAAAACTGAGCAGGGCTGATCGACGGTACCGTGCGAGTGCTGCGATCTGCTTCGATGTGCAGTGCACCCACTTTGAATCGCACCCTGGGGGGGGCACTTCTGGATTTACGCCATAATTGCCGTTGACGTAAACGTCAATCAAAATGTCAATCAAGGCATCAACCCAAATCCCTCCATCGACCCATGCCAACCACCTACAGCATCAGCGACCTGGCCAAAGAGTTCGACCTGACCACGCGTGCCATGCGTTTTTATGAGGATATGGGTCTGCTGCGCCCCGAGCGCACCGGCCCAGGCGGGCGCAGCCGGGTGTACAGCAGCCGCGACCGGGCACGCCTCAAGCTCACCCTGCGCGCCAAGCGCCTGGGCTTGAGCTTGGTCGAGGCCAAAGACATCATTGACATGTACGACAGCCCGCGTGACACCGGGCCGCAGCTGGAAAAGTTTTTGCTGGTGATTGCCGAACACCAAAAACAGCTGGAAGCCCAGATGATGGACATCCAGGCCAATCTGGACGAGCTCAAGGTGCACCAGCGCGAAGCCCGCGCCTTGCTGGCCAAAAGTGAAAAAAAGTCAACGGCAAAAGCAGCCGCAAAAGCAACCAATAAGACCGGGGAGACCAACCATGTTGCCACCTGATGCACTTTGGACCCGTGTGCAAGACAGCCTTGACCGCCAAGGCATGATGCGCCACTTGGGGGTGCGCCTACTGCGGGTAGAACCGGGGCTGGTGGAACTGGCGCTGCCGTACTCTGACAAGGTCACCCAACAGCAAGACGGTTTTCATG
>JBIJDQ010000426.1:0-3165 GCA_044344025.1 Rhodoferax sp. | reverse complement strand
CGTGGTGACCAACACCATACCGAACTGACGCACCGCTGGAAATGAAAATTCAGACAATCGGTTCATGGCAAAACTGACTCAGGAAATGGTCTGGTAATACAAATTTTGCGGATGGTTGGCCTGTGCGAAGAAGAACCACCGCTCAGCCAATAGCCCAATGTACTGGGCTGCAAAGGCCATGAAGAGCAGCGCCAGCGAACTTGACGGCACACCCAACGTGAGCATCAGTAAGGGCACCGGAAACACCAACAACAAAAACGTCCATTTAACCGAACGCATCACCTCAGCTGTGCGCCCATGAAAAAACTCGCGCATGTTGAACGAGCCGCCCATGAAGCCCATGGCTTTTTGCACAATGCGCGGGTGCTTAATGCCGATGGCACTTTGCAGGCTTGACTTGGGCTTGAGCCGCGCATTGCGCACCAGCGAAGCAGCGCGCGTTAATCCGGCCAATACCGTAAGCACCACGGCGGCAAATCCAAAAGGCTTCACCAAGGCAGCCACTTCCATGCCCGCTGCCAGCAATGTGGCAAGGGTCAGGCCCGAGGCACAGCCCAGCAGCAGGTAATTCACCACGGTCAGCGGGCTGGCCCACTCTTGCAGAAAGCGAACTGAGGCATATATCATTGAAGTGCTTATAAATAGGGCAAAGCACGCTACAGTTGTGATAGCACCTATAAGCACAGTGCCACCCATGCCAAGGTAGTGCGCGCCAGCGTAGGCGGACAAACTTACCATAAAAATGGGCAGCACTATGACTTCGCGCGACAACCACGAGGTGCGCCACATGGCTGCTGAACGCCAGGCGCGCTCGGGGCGACCCAAGTGGAAAAACGAAGCCAACAACCCGAGCCCGGTCAGAGCAAGAGAAACCAGACTTGCCGCGAACAAAAAACGCTGGCTGTCAGGTGCGGCCAGCGCGCCTGACAGTTCGGTTGCGAAGAGGGCCAAAAACAGTCCCTGGGCTGCGCCACAGAGCGTGGTGAGAAAAATAACAGAAAAAGCGGGTTGCATAGTGTGTTTGTCTGTGTGTCAGGTGGCAAAGTCTTCACGACCCAGGTCACGCTGACTGAGCTCAGGCTTTTTGCCATCAATTTTGAGTGGATTGTCAACGCGCACGAGGTCTTCAGGGTGAATCCGGATTTCGGTTTTTCGCCGCGGCAGATAGTGGTTAGCCGGGCGGGTGCCCCATTCGGGCATGAGCTGGTAGCCACCGCGCTCGGCAATGGCTTGCGAAACCTCCGACTCAGGGTCATGGATATCGCCAAACAAGCGAGCGTTGGCCGGGCAGGCGATCACACACGAGGGCTTGCGTTGCGGCTCAGGAATCGTGACATCATTGATGCGATCCACACACAGGGTGCACTTGGTCATGACCTTGCGCTCTTCGTCGAACTCGCGCGCTCCATAGGGGCAAGACCAACTGCAGTATTTGCAGCCAATGCACTTGTCGTAGTCCACCAACACAATGCCGTCTTCGGCGCGTTTGTAGCTGGCACCTGTTGGGCACACCGGCACGCAGGGTGGGTCTTCGCAGTGCAGGCAAGATTTGGGGAAATGCACCGTTTGGGTGTTGGGATATTCACCCACTTCAAAGGTTTGCACCCGGTTGAAAAAGGTGCCGTTAGGCTCGGCAGCGTAAGGATTCAGGTCCACCAGGGAACCTGCGGTGCCAGACGTGTTCCACTGCTTGCAGCTGGTCACGCAGGCATGGCAGCCCACGCACACATTGAGGTCAATGACGAGGGCGAGTTGGGTCACTTGAACTCTCCCTTGCCTGCAAAATAGGCCTGGCTGCTCGGGGGTGTTTGCTGCATGCCGGGCAAGGGTGTCATCGCTTTAAATTGGGGTGAAGTGACCTCAGGCTCACCCTCCTGGGCTTTGTAGATGCGCACTTTGACGTCATACCAGGCGGCTTGCCCGGTGATGGGGTCCGAGTTGGAAATGGCTGCACCAGCAGCTGATGGCGGCAGTACTTCAGAAATCAGGTGGTTTAGCAAAAAACCTCGTTGCGATTCATTGGCATCGGCGGACAAGTTCCAGGCACCGGCTGATTTGCCAATGGCGTTCCAGGTCCAGACCGTGCCGGGTTCAACTGCCTCGGAATAGCGGCACATGCAGCGCACCTTGCCCCATTGGGACTCCACCCACATCCAGCCGCCGTCCGCGATACCTTGCGCCTGTGCGGTCTTGGTGTTGACCATCAGGTAGTTGTGCGCATGAATCTGGCGCAACCAGGCATTTTGCGAGTCCCACGAGTGGTACATGGCCATGGGACGCTGGGTAATCGCGTTGAGCGGGTATTTCGCGGTGTCTGATGCCTGTTCTTCGAGCGGAACATAGTGAAACGGCAGTGGGTCAAAATAGGTTTCGACGCGTTTGCGCAGGTGGTCTGGCGGCTGTTTACCAGCACGTTTGCCTTGCGCTGCACGGCGAAAGCCCTGGAGAAATTCAGAATAAATATGAATGACGATAGGGTCTTTGTCGCGCCGGATGCCAACGCTTTGCGCCCAGTCCATGTAGCCCTGGTTCCAGTTGCGCATGTACTGGTGTTCAACCGGCATGTGAAACTGAAAGTGGCAATTGTTTTTGGCGTACATCTCCCACTGGTTGGGGTTGGGTTCACCACGCATGGACTTCTCGCCACTCTTGCCGCGCCAGCCTGCCAGAAAGCCGATGCCTGAGCCAGGCGCGGTTTCGTAGTTGACGATAAAGTCTGTGTAGCCCTTGTACTTGCGAGTGCCATCGGCCTGGGTAAAAGCGGGCAATTTGAGCCGACCGGCCAACTCCACCAAGACCTCCTGAAACGGTTTGCATTGGCCTTTTGGCGCAACCACCGGTACTCGCACGGCGTCCACTGGGCCTTCAAACTCGGAAATAGGCCGGTCGAGCATCGACATGGTGTCGTTGCGCTCAAGGTAGGTAGTGTCGGGCAGAATCAAGTCGGCAAAGGCCGTCATTTCTGACTGGAAAGCATCACAGACCACCAGGAACGGGATTTTGTATTCGCCCGCCTGCTCGCCCTCGGTGTGTTTGTCGTTGAGCATCTTGCGCACGTCCGACGTGTTCATGGTCGAATTCCAGGCCATGTTGGCCATGAAGATCAGCAAGGTGTCAATGCGGTAGGGGTCGCCACGCCATGCGTTGGTGATCACGTTGTGCATC
>JBIJDQ010000425.1:0-3167 GCA_044344025.1 Rhodoferax sp. | reverse complement strand
CAAGGTGTTACCCGCAGTGGACACGCCCTGCGCGTCACCCTGTTTGAGCAAAAAAGTCCGGTTGGGCAAGTCTGTCAGCGGGTCACGAAACGCCAGGCGTTCAATTTCCTGCTCACGCTGGGCAATGGCGCTGGTCATGGTGCTCAAGGCATGGCTGACGCGGTCCACCTCCTCGGTGCTGCTCACCAAGGGCGGTGTGACGTAGTCACCCGCCGCAATACGCCGGGCTGCCAGCTCCAGCTGGCCCATCGGCACCACCACACTCTTGGTCGTGCCCAGTGCCAGCGCCACGGCCAGCACGATGGCGGCCAGCGACAGGGCCGCCACCCACCAAGTGACTTCTTCCAGACGCAATTGGGTCGCCGTCACCTGGCCTTCGATTCTGTCGCGCTCGCGGTTGATCAAGGCATTGGACTCAATCAGCATCTGTTGCAGGGCTGGCTGCACCCGCTCACGGTAAAGCCGCCAGGCCGCCTGCGGGTCATCGCCCTCGATTTCGTCCACGGTCGCAATAAAGGCCTCGGCATAGGCCTTACGCGCCTCAGTCAGGCGGCGCAGGGTCTGAACCTGGGTCAGATCATCGAGGTTGTTGGCCAATGACTCAATGATGCCGTCCATGCGCCGGTTGCGTTCGTCCACGTCGGTGTAGACCGGCACCCGCTGTTCGCGCGGTGCGTTCATCAAGTTCAGCAGTGCGTTACCCGCACCCTCAGTGGTCAGCGACAGGGCTTGCACCCGCAACAGCCGCTGCATGTCTTGTGTGGCAAAGCGCTGGGTCAGGTCGGTGATGGCGTTGATTTGCCAGCTTGCCAAGGCCAGTGTCAGCAGCATCAAGCCCAGCAACAGGCCAAAACCAAGCGCCAGACGCGTGTACAGCCGCCTGGGCCACAGGCCAAAGCGGTGCCAAAAAGTCTGCAAGGACCCGGGTGAGGCGGGTGGGGCTGGTGCGGTCATGTGGCAACACTAAAAGGAAGAATTATCAGGTACCTGCATTTGTTGTTGTGTCTGAACACGCCGGACTAATTTGCGGCAATGCAGCACCTTCTCACGCGTGCTTTGGGCGAGCCAACAGGGGCCAACGCCGCGCCGCCCACTGGTCAAGCGCCCAGCGGCCACTGCCGAACACCGCCACACCCGCCAGCAACACACCCCAGGTGATGTGTTGCTGCAGGGCGGCCGGAGCAATCTCGGCCAGCGACAACACGGCCACCCCATTCATCACCGACAGGCCCAAGGCGCCAAAACGACCACCCAGGCCCAGCAACAACAGCACCGGCAGCACCAGCTCCCCCCCGGTGCCCATCACCGCGGCCACATCCGGCGGCAGCAATGGCACCTTGTACTCGTCCTGAAACAGCGCCAGGGTGATGTCCCAGTCGCGCAGCTTGGTCAGGCCTGACTTGAAAAAAGCCTCGGCCACATAAGCACGCGCCAGCAAAGTGGCAGCGGGTTGTAACGCATCCAGCCCCGCATTGAGGCTCTGAAACAGGCCGATGACGCGGCCAAGTAAATCAGCCGGACGCGTTTGCAACGCATTGGATACAGTTTGCATGGCCATCACCTTCAAAGATAAAAACACTTATTTGCTACAACATAGATAGCTTCTAGTGCATTCTGAAAAAGGACTACAGAGCTATTTGTCATAAATTTTCATTGGGGCGAGGTCAAACGCACCGCCAGCAGCAAGCCCGTCTGAACCGCCATCGGTAGCCAGGCGCTGATGTCAAGCGTGGGTGCCAAGTCGAGGGCATGACCCAGGGTTTTGCCGTTCAGTAACGCGGCAACAAACTCCGCTTCACCCGCTTGCGCCACTCGCACTTGGGCGCGCAGGCCGTGCCGCCACACCACCGCGTCTTCGCCCACGCCAGCCTGCATGAGGAGTCCCAGCTGATCAAGCCGGGGGGTCTGGTGCAAATGCGCTGTCAGGATGCTGACCACTGGCCAGGCACTGGTCAGGGCCACACCGCCGGGGGACAGGCACAGGTGCAGCTGCGCGGGGTCATGTTCGGTCAACAAGGCAAAGCTGGCCGGGTCAACCGCTCCGTCGGCCGCACTGGCACTGGTGTGCAGCGCCCATTCAAGCACCGCCACATCCGGCAAATAGGGCTCGTCGGCCAGTTGCGCGCTGGCGGCCACAAACGCTGGCAGTGCGTCGCCCCACTGCGTCACGTCACCCTGCCGGGGTGGGCTGGCGTGCCACAAGGCCCGCGCCAGCGCATCAAAACTCTCGTCACCCAGCAACTGTGCCACCACCGGGTAGGCCGCACGCAGTGCATTGCACGCCAGCGCGTGGCCATTGGATTGGTAAACTTTTTGGCCTCTGGTCCAGGCGCTGTCTACGTGAGAGGCTATATTTTTTGCAGCATCATCATTAGGCCAGTCAAACAACATGGCGAGCAAGGCCTGCTGCTGTTGCGCCAGCGTGCTCATGCGCAGACTCCGGTGCCGCGCGCGGGCTGGCCCGCCGCGCCGCTTTGGGTCACCAGGCTGCTTGCCGCATGGCTGCGTGCACGGGCGGCTTCGTCCAACAGCACGTCAAGCGCCGGTACGTCGGTGTCCCACTCAACCAGCGTGGGCACAGCGCCAAAACGAGCGATGGCGTGGCGGTAGATTTGCCAGACATCTGCGCAAACGCGGCTGCCATGGTCGTCCACCACAATCTCGCTCAAAGCGTCTTCACCCGGCTCTGGCCGCACATGGCAGTGCCCGGCCAGATGGATTTCAGCCACGTGTCCGGGGGCAATTCGGTCCAGCCAGGCCAGGCATTGCTGCACAGGGTCGCCGGATGCGCCATGAATGCGGGCATTGAGGGCATTGACATAAATGTTGTTCACATCAACCAGCAGCGCACACCCGGTGCGTGTGGCCAAAGCATTCAAAAATTCGGTTTCAGACAACAACACCTCATCGGCCTGCGGTAACCAGCGCAGATAGGTCGAGAGGTTTTCCACCATAAAACGGCGCTGCAGGCGGCTTTGCACCTGTTGCACATTGGCGCACAAGGTGTCAAGCGCCTCGGCACTGAATGGCAGGGGCAGCAAATCTGCCGCATGGATGGTCTGCAGCTCGCCCAGGCCATGCCAGAGCCCCCGCGCAAAGCTGGCGTGGTCGCTGACCCGAACCGGGTCAATGCGCTGGACCAGTTGCGTCAGCTGGTCCAGATGCCA
>JBIJDQ010000542.1:0-2754 GCA_044344025.1 Rhodoferax sp. | reverse complement strand
GTTATCGAACGTATTGAGCGCGTCAGCCGCCCTGGCTTGCGTGTCTATCGCGGTAGTGATTCCATCCCTCAGGTCCAAAATGGACTGGGTGTTGCAATCGTTACTACGCCAAAGGGTGTAATGACTGATCGCAAAGCGCGAGCCTCCGGTGTCGGTGGCGAAGTGCTGTGCTACGTCGCTTAACCCTACATAGAGGAGAAGATACAAATGTCCCGTGTAGGTAAAGTGCCAGTGATCGTCCCCGCAGGTGTGGATGTGGCAATTAAAGAAGGTCAGATCAGCGTTAAAGGCGCTGGTGGTGTGTTGCAGATGGCTGCAAACGCCCAAGTAACAATCGTTGTAGATGGCGCCAAGCTTAGCTTTGCCCCTGCCAATGACTCTCGTGAAGCAGATGCCTTGACGGGCACCATGCGCCAGTTGGTCAACAACATGGTTGTGGGTGTTACCAAAGGCTTTGAGAAAAAGCTGAGCCTGGTTGGCGTTGGTTACAAGGCCCAGGCCGCAGGTGCCAAGTTGAACCTTGCGGTGGGTTATTCACACCCTGTCAATTTTGATATGCCGGCAGGTATCGCGGTTGCGACGCCAACCCCGACCGAGATTGTGATCAAAGGCGCTGATCGCCAGCGTGTTGGTCAGATCGCCGCTGAAATTCGTGCTGTTCGCCCACCTGAGCCTTACAAAGGCAAGGGTATCCGTTATGCGGATGAGAAGATCACGATCAAAGAAACCAAGAAGAAATAAGGAGCTGCACCATGTTGACCAAAAAACAGCAGCGTCTTCGCAGAGCGCGTCAAACAAGAATCCGTATCGCATCGCAAGGTGTGGCTCGGTTGACAGTAAATCGTACCAACCTGCACATCTATGCAAGCGTCATTTCCGGCGAAGGCGGAAAAGTAGTTGCGACTGCATCTACCGCCGAAGCGGAAGTTCGCAAAGAGCTTGGTGGTGCTGGCAAGGGCGGCAATGTTGCAGCCGCTCAGATCATCGGCAAGCGTTTGGCTGAACGTGCCAAAGCGGCTGGTGTCGAGAAGGTTGCATTTGACCGCTCTGGTTTTGCATACCACGGCCGTGTCAAGGCGCTGGCTGACGCGGCACGCGAAGCTGGCTTGCAGTTCTAAGCAGATCGGAATAAATGATGGCTAAAGTACAAGCGAAGATGCAGGGTAAAGCAGAGGGTCCAGAAGACGGTCTGCGCGAGAAGATGATCGCGATCAATCGCGTCACCAAAGTGGTTAAGGGTGGTCGAATTCTTGGATTTGCCGCTTTGACCGTTGTGGGTGACGGCGATGGTCGCATCGGCATGGGAAAGGGCAAGTCGAAAGAAGTTCCTGCAGCTGTTCAAAAAGCAATGGAAGAAGCCCGTCGTAACATGATCAAGGTTTCCTTGAAAAATGGATCGATTCACCACAAGGTGATGGGGCACCATGGCGCAGCTAATGTGATGATGGCACCGGCACCCAAGGGTACCGGTATTATTGCCGGCGGCCCTATGCGTGCTGTGTTTGAGGTGGTTGGTATCACTGATATCGTTGCCAAGAGCCACGGCTCGTCCAATCCTTACAACATGGTTCGTGCAACGTTGGACGCATTGTCTGTTTGCACGACGCCTGCGGTAGTTGCTGCCAAGCGTGGCAAGACCGTCGAAGAGCTCTTCGTCTGAACGAGGAATTCAAAATGACTACACAACAAACTGTAAAAATCCAATTGGTGCGTAGCCCGATTGGCTGCAAGGAATCACACCGCGCTACTGTGCGTGGCTTGGGTCTTCGCAAAATCCGCAGCGTCAGCGAACTGGTGGATACACCGGAAGTGCGTGGCATGATTAACAAGATCAGTTACCTGGTCAAAGTGCTTTAAGAGGTTGATGATGGAACTCAATGGCATCAAGCCCGCAGACGGTGCAAAGCACGCCAAACGTCGCGTCGGTCGTGGTATCGGATCCGGTCTGGGCAAAACAGCCGGCCGTGGTCACAAAGGTCAAAAGTCTCGCTCCGGTGGTTACCACAAGGTTGGTTTCGAAGGTGGACAGATGCCTATGTATCGTCGCCTACCCAAGCGTGGTTTCAAATCCGCTCAGTTGAAATTCAATGCTGAAGTCACTTTGTCAGCTCTGGAGGCGCTGGGTGCCACAGAGGTGGACCTGTTGACTCTGAAGCAGGCGGGCCTGGTTGGGCAAATTGCTGCCGTGGTGAAGGTTATCAATACCGGCACACTGACAAAAGCTGTCAAGCTGACAGGTATTGGTGCTACGGCTGGTGCCAAGGCGGCTATTGAAGCCGCTGGTGGAACGGTTGCCTGATTGCCTGGTTCTGAAAGAGTAACAAGTGGCAACAAACGCAGCTCAAATCGCGAAAACAGGTAAGTTCGGTGACTTGCGTCGCCGGCTGGTGTTTTTGTTGCTGGCTTTGGTGGTGTACCGGATCGGTGCGCATATTCCAGTGCCCGGCATTGATCCTGTGCAGTTGCAACAGCTTTTTAATGGTCAGCAAGGTGGCATATTGAGTTTGTTCAATATGTTTTCCGGTGGCGCGCTGTCGCGTTTTACGGTGTTCGCGCTGGGGATCATGCCGTACATTTCGGCTTCGATCATCATGCAGTTGCTGACCTATGTGTTGCCAACATTCGAGCAGTTGAAAAAAGAGGGTGAAGCGGGTCGTCGCAAGATTACCCAGTACACGCGCTACGGCACTTTGGGCTTGGCACTCTTCCAGTCGCTTGGCATTGCTTTGGCGCTCGAATCCACCGCAGGGCTTG
>JBIJDQ010000424.1:0-3172 GCA_044344025.1 Rhodoferax sp. | reverse complement strand
GCTCAAACTGATCCGCTCAGGCTATTCCCCTGCATTGTCCAGAACCATTCTGGAGCGCATGCCCGAAGACATTGCCGCACCAGAGGCCATGCGCTGGGTGATGGATATCCTGACCCGCAACCTCAAGACCGATGCCACAGCCCGCGCCATCCATGAAGAAGGAGGCACTTATGCCCTGGTAGGTGCCACGGGTGTCGGAAAAACCACCACAGCAGCGAAACTGGCAGGCTTGTGTGCACGCACCCATGGTGCCAACAGCGTCGGCTTGATCACGCTTGACACCTACCGCGTCGGGGCCCATGAACAACTGCGCACCTATGGCCGCATGCTCGGTGTGGTCGCCCATTTGGCACACGACCGTGCCGCGCTCCAGGACCTTTTGGGATTGCTGGCCAATAAAAAAATGGTGCTGATTGACACCACAGGCATTGCGCCCAACGACCCACGAAAACGCGACATGCTTGATGTGCTGGATTTACCCGGCATCAACCGGCTGCTGGTGCTCAATGCCGGTGGTCACGGCGATACGCTGGACGACGTGGTCACCTCTTTCAAGACAAGCGGGGTTCAACAATCCATCCTGTCAAAAATTGACGAGGCTGCCAAGGTCGGTCCGGCCCTTGATGCCGTCATACGCCACCAACTACAGCTGCGCGGTGTCACCATGGGCCAAAAGGTGCCCGAGGATTGGGAACGCGCCGATGCCGCCAAGCTGGTTGCCCTGTCGATGCGGTCGCCCGCCAAGTCAGCGTTTGACCCCAAGGCGGCAGACCTGGGTTTCTTCTTTGCCGACAGTGCGCCCTTGCAGGCGGGGCACTTCCATGCTTGAACCGTTCGCCAATCAGGCAGCGGGTTTGCAAAGCCTTGCCCCGCGCATGGTGCCAAAACTCATTGCAGTTGCCAGCCATGGACAGCAGAAAGGCGAACTGCCGCTGCTGTGGAGTTTGTGCACCACATGGGTCGAAATGGGTTTGCCGGTCATGGTGCTGGATGGCCATGCCCATGAGTCTGGTCAAAATCCTGGGTTGTTACAAATGTTGGCCAACCCGCTCAGCCCACTCCACGACACGCAGGAATCCGTTTCCTGGTCAGTTTTGCCTGCGGCACGCGGTTTCCAGCAGTTGCCCGAACAGGGGTTTAATTCGCACACCGTCGGGAATCTGTTTCAAAACTTCGGCATTGTGCTGCTTTATGCGGATGCGGTCACTCTGACGGGGCTACTCAAAGACAGTGGACTGACCCCGCTGGTTGTGCTTGCACCACTCAAGGCATCGTCCCTTTCGGCCTACCAGACACTGAAACAGTTGCTGCTCAATGCGCATTTGTACCCAACTGTTGCTAATATCGCGTTCGAGCCCCATGAGAACACCAAAGCCCCCAGCCCAGTCCAAAACTTGCAACACTGTGCCATGACATTTTTAGGCCTCTCCATCAAACCCATCACAGTAACGGCCACCGCAAGCGCCAACGATTCCCGCGATGAAGTGATGCGCCTGGCGTTGCAACTTATGGAAAATTCCACCGTGCTGGAACGTTACCCCACAACAAGGACGCATTGATGTACACCGCCAAGGGCCAGCTCGAACGCAATGCCCTGATTCGCCAATACCAACCGCTGGTGCGCAAACTGGCCCATCACATGATGGCCAAATTGCCCGCCAACGTGCAGGTAGACGACCTGATCCAGGTCGGTTTAATTGGCTTATCAGAAGCCTTGTCACGTTTTGAGGCCACCCAAGGCGTGCAATTCGAGACCTTTGCTACCCAACGCATACGCGGTGCCATGATCGACGAGTTACGCGAAAACGACTGGGTGTCGCGCGGGGTGCGCAAGAGCCAGAAAGACATTGAAGAGGCCATGCGGCGCCTGGAACACCGTCTGGGCCGCAGTCCACTGGAGAGCGAAATCGCTGCCGATCTGGGCATGCCGCTGGCCGACTACCAAAGCCTGCTGAGCAAAGTCAAAGGCACCCAGCTGGTCTACCTTGAAGACATGAACCACAATCCGGATGACGAAGATAGTTTTCTGGACCGACACATGGGCGACAGCGACGCAGACCCCCTCAACATGCTGCGCGACCAGCGCCTGCGCCAGGCGCTGGTAGCCGCAATCAAGAACCTGCCCGAGCGCGAGCAACACATCATGAGCATGTATTACGAGCAGGACATGAATTTGAAAGAGATTGCTGCCGTGCTGGATGTCACCGAATCACGCATCTGCCAGTTGCACAGCCAGTCGATTGCCCGTTTGCGCGCCAAAATGCGCACCCACTAAAACCGTTGGAACGCACACGACGGTGTCGCCAGAAAAACGGCGACCGCTGCGGCCTTAAGCCGCCAACACCCTGAACTCGCCACTTTGCCGACCCGCACTGCCATAGGGCTGACGTGCATAAACACCTGTTTTTGGCGCATAGGTCGAACTCTGAGAGGCTGGAACCAGCGCGAACAGCGCCCGCTCGACCCTGACACTTTGGCGTAACAACGCCTCTCGCATCGAGCTCAAGGTTGCGGCTATCTTTTTCACCCGCATCCGGGCTGAGGGGCTGCCTTTGAGACTGGCGGCAACTGGCTGCAAAACTTTGGAAAAGAGCACAGCCATGGACTGCAGCTCACCGGCGGTGGCAACCAGCTCGTTCACGTCGTTGCTAAGCAGCGCCGCAGACAAAGAAGCCAGTTGACCCTCAAACAGGGTCAACTGGCTTTCAAATGGAGAAGTGTTCATGGTTTTCCCTCTAAAACCACAAAAAAATGACCTATCCGCGACTGCGTGTCAGCATTTCCTGGGCGTTGGATAAAAGTTTGTCGGCAATCGCTTCTGGATTGACCACATAGGTGCCATCGGCAATGGCCGAGCGCACCGCGTTCACCTTGGCCATGTCGACATCTGGTGCCTCGCCACGGTTGCTGGTTTCCATCGAGCGCGCCAGACTTGACACCGTCACGGCAACCCCTGCGGACTGCGTGCTTTTGGACGCGACTGTTTTCGCAAGCGCACTCGCCGATGGACCGGCTTTGGCGGCCAAAGCGGCAGCATTGCTGCTGCCGGCAACTGGACTGTCTGAGGGTTGGCTGATTTTCATGGTGTTCTCCAAAACTACTGGGGATGTAGCCTCGTAGGATTAACTTCGGCAGAAGCTGGCCGAACTTTAGCCCTATTTTAAAAACACCT
>JBIJDQ010000001.1:0-36107 GCA_044344025.1 Rhodoferax sp. | reverse complement strand
ATTTGACGTAGGTGCCAATGCCACCGTTGTAAATCATGTCAACCGGTGCCATCAACAAGGCATGCAACAAATCCGCTGGCGAAAACTCTCTGGCTTCCAAGCCCAAGGCAATGTAGGCCGCAGGTGAAAGACTGATCGACTTGGCTGACCGCGCGTAGATGCCACCACCCTCAGACAAGGCAGCACGGTCGTAATCGTCCCAACTGGAGCGGGGCAAATCGAACAGGCGCTTGCGCTCGGCAAAACTGCAGGTCACATCTGGATTCGGGTCAATAAAGATATGACGGTGGTCGAAGGCAGCCAACAGCCTTGTTTGTGGAGACAACAACATGCCGTTGCCAAAAACATCGCCCGACATGTCACCGATTCCCATCACTGTGAAGGGAGTGGTTTGGATGTCGCGCGACAAGGCCCGGAAATGGCGTTTGGCTGACTCCCATGCACCACGGGCGGTGATGCCCATTTTCTTGTGGTCATAGCCCACTGAACCGCCAGACGCAAAGGCATCTCCCAGCCAGAACCCGTAGTCTGCTGACACGCTGTTGGCGGTATCGGAAAAGCTGGCCGTCCCTTTGTCTGCAGCAACCACCAGATAGGGGTCATCCGCGTCGTGACGTACCACTTGAGTCGGTGCCACGATCTGCCCCTTGACCAGGTTGTCGGTCAAATCAAGCAGCCCGGAGAGAAACAACTTGTAACAGGCAATTCCCTCAGCCATGTAGGCATCACGGTCACTGGCCGCTGGTGCGTTCTTGAGGACAAAACCACCTTTTGAACCCACCGGCACGATGACCGTATTCTTGACCTGCTGCGCCTTGACCAACCCAAGAATTTCGGTGCGAAAGTCCTCGCGTCGATCTGACCACCGCAGACCACCTCGGGCAACTTTGTCGATACGCAGGTGAATGCCTTCCACCCGTGGCGAATAGACCCATATTTCAAACAAGGGCTTGGGGTCCGGCATGCCGGGCACATCCTTGGAATGAAACTTGAAACTCATGTAGGGCTTGTTGCCACCGGTCTTGGCAAGCTGCCAGAAATTGGTGCGCACTGTCGCCAAAATGGCCTTGAAATACTGGCGCAGAATTCTGTCCTCGTCCAAGCTGGGGACAGCAGCGAGTTGGGCCTCAATGGCCAAAGTCTGCTTGTCTTGCGCCGCTTGACTGCCGATGGTCTGAAGCGGGTTAAAGCGGGCATCAAAAAGTTGGTACAGGTGCTGTGTCAAAGTTGCGTTTTTTTGTAACGTCGCCTCAAGGTAGCTTTGACTGTACGGAAAACCAAGTTGCTTGAAATAACGAGTGTAGGCCCGCAACACAGCAATGGCCCGCGCATCCAGTGTGGTGACTAGCACCAATTTGTTGAGATCGTCGCTGTCAAACGCATTGCACCAAACCTGCGCAAAAAGGGCTTCAAAGCGGTCACGAATCAATGAAAATTCTGAGCTTGTCGGCAGTTGTAAGCCCAAGTCATGTATCCAGTAGCCCACTGAATCCGCGCCGCTTTCTGTGTCTTTGACGTGATAGGGATGTTCGTCAAGTACGCGAGCACCCATGCGTTCAAGTACCGGGAGTGAATCTGACAACGCAACTTTGCGCAGGCTGAACACCTTGAATCGAACCAAACCGCCAGTGCTGTCCACGGGACGGTACAGCCGGACCGCCATGGGTGCCGCCTCCGTCAAGCCCGAAAGCACATTAACATCATCGGCCGCCATCGGACCTGGGAAATCATCTTTGTACGCAGGAGGAAAACCGCCAGAAAAACGGTTTGCCAATGCAGAGCCACGAACCTCCCCGTGCACTTGTAACAAAACTCGCTTGCAGTCGTCTTCCCATCTTTGTGCCAGCCGAGTAACGAGCGCCTCAAGTGCTGACATATCGATGTTCTTGGGTGCCTGTTGACGAGCCCTGACAAGGTAATGAATACGCGCCAAGGGACTGTTGGTCAGCATAGGGGTGAACTCGATGGATTGACCATCCAACGCGCGACATAGTTCATCGCCGATTTTGCTTCTGAGCTCGGTGTTGTAGCGGTCACGGGGCACAAACACCTGGGCAGAAGTGAAGCGCCCAAACGGGTCACGACGCAAGAAAACCCGTGAACGCTGCCGCTCTTGAAGGCGCAATATCCCCAGCGCGTGGTCCGTCAAGGTGGCGGTGTCTACCTGAAACAGTTCGTCACGCGGATACGCGTCAAGAATCGACTGCAACGCCTTCGCCGCGTGGCTTTCCGGTAGAACACCTGCCGCTGCCATGACTTCTGCAGCCCGCCGTCTAATCTGAGGAATATCATTTACTGAGGCGGCATATGCTTTTGAGGTGTACAGGCCCAGGAACCTGGCCTCGCCAATGACTTTTCCTGCGACGTCAAAACGCTTGACAGTGAGGCAGTCCAGCCAGGCCGGGCGGTGAACCGTGGACCGAGTCATGGCTTTAGTAACCAAAACTAAATGGTCAGAATCCAAAAAATCGTGTGCATCGAGCGGCAAACGACTCATGGGTGTTTTCGGCTCACCCCTCATAATCCCAAGACCCGTCTGGGGAACCGCCAAAAGACTCACGCCATCATCATCACGCACCAATTGGTAGTCACGGGCGCCCAAAAAAGTAAAGTGCTGACGTTCCAACCAGGCCAAAAACTCGGTCCCTTCCTGTAATCCGGTTACTGACAAGCTGGAGTGTGCAGACTCTTCCCTCACCGACTGCAAACGCCCCAGCATGCATGACCAGTCGGTCACCGCGGCCCGGACATCACCCAATACCCGCAGCAGTTCGTTTGTCAGCGCAGCGCAATCATTGGTAGAGGCCACCCTGTCACATTCAAGCAGAATTAAGGATGAAATTTGATGCAGGTGGCCTTGCTCGGCTATTGCAGAAGATGCGTGGACAACCTGACCACCCGAATTTCGGGTCACAGCCAGCAAAGGGTGAACGATCCAATGTGCAATGCGACCCGTGCGGTTGACGGCCATGGTCACCGAGTCAACCAAAAAAGGCATATCCTCGTGAACAATCTGTACGACAGTATGCTCACTAACAAAGCCATCTTCCGCAAGGGTTGGATTAAAGACACGAATACGAACGCCCGCCTCATCGGGCGCAGCATCCATTAACCGGCGATGTGCACTGGCAATTGCCAACAGAGTAGACGCACCACGGGTCTGCAACTCATCTGGATCGGTATTGTCAAAGTAGGCCGAAACGAAGTCAGACAGTTCTGTCGATCCCGCTCCAGCGTTTTCCAAGGTATAAGCGCGCAAGGCAGTAAGAATGGAATGGGTCATGCAAGTCTCCGGTTGGTCTTATGAGATACCAAAGATTCTAGGCACTAGCATCCCAATCAATTGCTGTTTAGTACTGCAATCATCGACACATGCAAAAAATGCATGATGACCTCAACCGAAAACAGGCTGCCAATCAGGGTACCAAGCGCCTGTAACGAGATTTTGCAGCCAAAAGGCCGCTGCAAGGGTTTTTCCGTCAGTCACCCGGCCATCCTGACACCACCCAAACAACTCTGCCGGTGTTGCGGTGATCACTTCCAAAAATTCACCATCGTCCAGGCACCGAAGACCCGAGGTCAGATCGCGCGCGAACCAGATGTCAATAAACTCTGTGGAGTAGGCAATTACAGGATGCAGCACACCTGCATGAGCCCATTCAGCAGCGGTATAGCCAGTTTCTTCGCTCAACTCCCGCTGAGCGCACCGAAAACATGTTTCACCAGGATCCAGCTTCCCCGCCGGAAACTCGATCATCACTCGCCCAATAGGATAACGGTACTGCCGTTCCATAACGACACGCAAGGGCTCGCCAGCAAGCTCAATCAATGGGATGACCATCACCGCACCGGGGTGAACTACATACTCACGGCTAGCATGTGCACCGTTAGGCAAAAGAACTTCGTCGCGAAAGGCGTGAAGGAACTTCCCTTTGAACAACTCTACACTGCCAAGCTTTTCCTCAAAAAGGTACTCACCACAATCGCCACTCATACAGAAGCCAAATACAGAAGCCGTGCTATCAGTTAGCCAACATTTGTACGACCGCACTGGCGCACAAGGCCATTAAACCACCTGGCAAAAGGCCAAGCACTAATAACAAGGCACCGTTCAGTGACAGCACAGCGCGGACATCAAAAGGCGCGGAAACTTCAACTGCGGTGATCGGCGCATCGAAATACATCACTTTCACCACACGCAGATAATAAAACGCACCGATTAGCGACATCAGCACTGCAAACACCGCCAAACCCATGTGCATGGTTCCACCCGCAGCCACCAACGCCTGCAACACAGCTAATTTTCCGTAAAAACCAATCATGGGTGGAATGCCCGCCAGCGAAAAAAGACACATCGCCATGATGCCTGCATAGAAAGGGCTACGCTGATTCAAGCCAGCAAAGTCGGATATTTCTTCACTTTCAAATCCGTTCCGTGCCAATAACAGGATTACACCAAAACTGGCCAAAGTGGTCAGCACATAAGACACCACGTAAAACATGGAAGAACTGTAGGCATTACCCGCTGCCTCTCCGTGCCCAACCACAACGCCGGACATCATGCCAATCAAAACAAAACCCATATGTGAGATGGTCGAATACGCAAGCATTCGCTTGATGTTTGTCTGAGCGATCGCCGCCAGGTTACCAATAGCGAGTGATCCCACCGCAAGCAGCATGAGCATCTGTTGCCAGTCAAACGCAAGCGGAAACAAACCCTCAACCAGCAACCGAACCATCACTGCAAACGCAGCCAATTTAGGCGCGCCGCCGATCAACAGCGTAACAGCTGTAGGTGCTCCCTGATAGACGTCAGGAATCCACATGTGGAATGGAACAACGCCAAGCTTAAATGCCAAACCAGAGACAAGAAAAACCAGTCCGAAAACCAGCACCTGATGCTTGATCTGACCCGAACCTATGGCCTTAGACACTTCCTGTAAGTTCAACGAACCGGTGGCACCGTACAACATGGACATGCCGTACAACAAGAAACCGGAAGCCAAAGCCCCCAAAACAAAATACTTCATTGCGGCCTCAATTGATACCGCATGATCTCTTCGAAGCGCAACCAACGCATAGCTTGACAACGTCAGTAACTCAATGCCCATGTAAATCACCAGAAAATTATTCCCGGAAATCATCACGAACATACCTAGCAACGCAAAGATGCTGAGAACGAACAGTTCACCACCCCGCAACATATCACGATCCGCAGAGTAAGGCCGCCCATACACCAAGGTCACCATCACGGCCAGGGATGCGAAACATTTGAGCCAACTACCCATCCCGTCATTTACCACCATATTCCCAAAACCATAAATGGTGTTTGCAGCCATCGCGTAGTTGGCTTCTAATGCCGCAACAACAGCCAATGTCAACATCGTCAGCAAATAAGTGGGGGTTCGAGTCCGACTCTTTACGCTGATGTCAAACAAGGCGATCGCACACCCCATAACCAGCAAAATTATTTCGGGAATAACGGCGATCAAACTGAGTTTGTCAATCATAGAAATCTCTTATCTCTGAATAGTCAACGCAAACTGATCAATGCAGTTTGGACTGGGCCACATGCTTAAGTAGCTCAACCACTGAAACGTCCATCACATCGGTGAAAGGTTTAGGGTAAAGGCCCATGAAAAGCACCGCAATGGCGAGCAACGAAAGGTAAAAAAACTCGCGTGAATTAATATCTTTCAGCTGTTTTACGTGGTCATTCGCAACAGGTCCAAGGTAAACACGCTTGAACATCCATAGGGTGTAAGCCGCACCAAAAATCAAGGCGCTCGCGGAGGCCATACCAATCCAGAAATTGAACTTTACAGCGCCGAGGATCACCATCCACTCTCCCACAAAACCAGCTGTACCAGGCAGTCCACAGTTGGCCATCGCGAACAACAATGCAAAAGCAGTGAATTTGGGCATCGTGTTCACCACACCGCCATAGCTCGAAATCTCACGAGAATGAACACGGTCATACAAAATGCCTATGCCTAAAAACATCGCAGCAGAAACGAATCCGTGCGAAATCATTTGAACGATACCGCCAGCGACACCCAGATCGTTGAAAATAAAGAAACCCAAGGTCACAAACCCCATGTGAGCAACCGACGAATAAGCAACAAGCTTCTTCATGTCTTTCTGCACCAAGGTCACAAAACCGACATAAATCACCGCTGCAAGCGACAGACCAATCATCAAGCCCGCCCATTCGTGAGAAGCGTCAGGAGCAATTGGCAAAGAAAACCGCAGAAAACCATAGGCACCAAGCTTCAACATGATCGCGGCCAACACAGCTGACCCCCCAGTCGGGGCCTCAACGTGAACATCAGGCAACCAAGTGTGCACTGGCCACATCGGCACCTTCACCGCGAAAGCCGAAAGGAATGCAAAAAACAGCAATGTCTGCGCGGTGTCACCAAGTGGCAATTTATGCCAAGTTGCCAAGTCGAAACTACCGCCCGAGGTTGAGTAAAGATAAATCAACGCAACCAGCATCAGCAGAGAGCCCAACAACGTGTACAAGAAAAACTTGAACGCAGCGTAGATCTTGTTAGCCCCACCCCAAATCCCGATAATCAAGTACATCGGAATCAGTGTTGCCTCGAAAAAGACATAAAACAACATCCCGTCAAGCGCACAGAACACGCCAATCATCAAGCCACTCAGGATCAGGAACGCACCCATATACTGGTTCACCCGGCGAGTAATCACCTCCCAGCCGGCGATGACGACGATCACATTGATGAATGCAGTCAACAAAATGAACCATACGGAAATCCCATCAATCCCAAGGTGGTAATTGACGTTGAAGCGTTCGATCCAGGGTGCTTTTTCAACAAACTGCATCGCAGCGGTTGTGAGATCAAACCGCACATACAAGGGCAGCGTGACGATCAAGCTAACTACCGCACCCAATAACGCAATCCAACGAACTGCTTTCGCCTGATCGTCTCGACCCAACGCAAGCAACACCACACCGAAGGCAATCGGTGTCCAAATAGCCAGGCTCAGCAAACCCATTTTTATATTTCTCCTATTTGAGCCAGACGAAATACGTCATCAAAACAAAAATTCCCAATATCATGGCCAAGGCATAGTCGTAGAGATAACCAGTTTGCACCTTGCGAACAACACCTGAAATCCAGCCTACCACCCGCCATGAACCATTGACCACCGCACCGTCAATTACGCCCTGGTCACCAACCTTCCAAAGCACGACACCAAGCCCTCTCGCAGCGGGTGCCAGCACTTTTTCATTGAACCAATCCATGTAGTACTTATTCTCAAGCAAGGTATATATCGGCTGAACACGACGCTTGATGGCAGCTGGCAAAGCTGGATTAATCATGTACATATAGTAGGCCGTCAATACACCACTCAACGCGAGCCAGAATGGGGCGGCGGTCAACCCATGAATAGCCATTTGAACAGGTGAGTGAAATTCGTTACGAAGCGATTCCATCGCCTGGTGAATCTGGCCATTCACAAATATCGCGTCTTTGAAGAAGTCGCCAAAAAGCATAGGCCCAATCGTCAAAAAACCAATCAACACTGAAGGTATAGCCAAAAGAACCAAAGGAACTGTCACCACCCAAGGCGACTCATGTGGATGACTTGCGTGGTGACCGCTATGGTCAGCATCGTGGCCGTGATGGGCATCAGGATTTTGATCAAAACGCTCGTTCCCGTGAAACACCAGGAAATAAAGACGGAAAGAATAAAAAGAAGTTACAAACACGCCTGCCAGCACGGCAAAGTAGGCAAATCCAGCAGCCGGAAGGGTACTGGCATGAACCGCCATGATAATTTCATCTTTAGAGTAAAAGCCTGAGAAAAATGGCGTACCGATCAACGCGAGAGAACCCAGTAACGAAGTCAACCAAGTGATTGGCATGTACTTCCTAAGACCACCCATCCAGCGGATATCCTGATTGTGGTGAACTCCCATAATCACAGAGCCAGCAGCTAAAAATAGCAATGCCTTAAAGAACGCGTGTGTCATCAAATGAAAAACAGCAACGGAGTAGGCTGAAGCCCCCAAAGCAACAGTCATGTACCCTAATTGGGACAGCGTTGAATAGGCCACAATGCGTTTTATGTCGTTTTGAATGATGCCTAGAAAACCCATAAACAACGCAGTAATGCCGCCAATGATAAGAACAAAATTGAGGGCGGCTTCACTCATCTCAAACAATGGCGACATACGGGCCACCATAAAAATCCCAGCTGTCACCATGGTGGCAGCGTGAATCAACGCAGAGATCGGGGTCGGACCTTCCATTGAATCAGGAAGCCAGACATGTAAAGGAAACTGCGCCGACTTTCCCATCGCACCGATGAACAAACAAATACAAATGACGGTGACCAACATCCAGTCTGTGCCAGGCAAAGTGAGCTTGGCCAATTCAGTCGACCTGGCAAATGTCTCCGCGTAATTTAGTGTACCGGTGTAAGCCACCAAAAGCCCAATACCCAAAATGAAACCGAAATCACCTACCCTATTGACCAAAAAAGCTTTCATATTGGCAAATATTGCGGTCGGCTTGTTGAACCAGAAACCGATCAAAAGATATGAGACCAGGCCAACCGCCTCCCAGCCAAAAAACAGCTGCAACATGTTGTTGCTCATGACCAGCATCAACATTGAAAATGTGAACAAAGAGATGTAAGCAAAAAACCGGTTGTAACCTTCGTCCTCCTCCATGTAACCAACCGTGTAAATATGCACCATCAACGACACGAAGGTCACCACACACATCATCATGGCGGATAACCCATCCACGAGGAATCCAACTTCCATCTTGAGACCACCGACAACCATCCAGGTATAAATGGTCTCGTTAAAGCGTGCTCCTTCATTAACCACGCTTGCCAAAACCGAAGCCGACAACAAGAATGACACAAAAACGCCCAAAATAGTTAGCGTGTGAGACATCCTCCGACCAATGGTGTTGCCTCCAAATTTGGTCCCCATGATGCCCGCAGCAAGGGCGCCCACCAACGGTGCCAGTGGCACTGCCAAAAGTGTAGAAACAGAAAGGGTTTGACTCATTTGAACTTACCCTTTCAACGAATCAAGTTCGTCTACGTTGATACTCGACTTGCTACGGAACAGCAAAACCAAAATTGCAAGTCCGATAGCAGCTTCAGCCGCGGCTACAGTCAAAATGAAGAACACAAATATCTGCCCATGTAGGTCACCCAAATAATGAGAAAATGCAACGAAATTTGTGTTTACCGCAAGTAACATCAACTCAATTGCCATCATCAAAACAATCAAGTTTTTTCTGTTTAAAAAAATACCGATTACAGAAAGCGTGAATAACATCGCGCTCAGTGAAAGGAAGTGACCGAGAGTGAGTGTCATACCTTATTCCCCTCTGCTGAAACTGCTCCACCATTTGCATCCAAAGCAGGTTTGGTGGCGTTCACCTTGACCACAGTCATTCGATCTCTAGACTTCACCCGGACTTGCTCGCCAGGATCAATTGCTTTGCTATCTTTGCGCTCGCGTAAAGTAAGAGCAATCGCAGCGATCATGCCGACCAACAAAAGAGCCGCTGCTACTTCTAAGGGATACAAATAATGGGTATACAACAACAAACCAAGTTCCCTCGGATTTGAAAACTCGGCCGCTGTTTTGGAAACAGCCACAACTGCTCGGGGCTCTTCGCTAACCCGAAATCCCCCCATTAAAAGTGCGGACATTTCCAAAATAATAAGCGCACCGACAACAGCGGCCATTGGAAAGTGTTTCCAGAATCCAAGCCGCACTTTCTCGATATTCACTTCCAACATCATTACAACAAAAAGAAAAAGCACCATGACTGCGCCAACATACACGAGAACCAATGTAAGGGACAAGAACTCGGCTTTCAACAACATCCATATCATGGCTGCCTGAAAAAAAGTCAGCACAAGAAATAAAACCGCATAGACTGGATTTCTAGCAGTGACCACCCTAAACGCTGAAAACAACAAAATTACCGAGAAAAGATAAAAAAGACCGGTCGTAACACTCATGATTCAGATTCTTTCTAGCGACTGATCAACGGTACTTGGCATCTGCCAACTTATTCGCTGCAATTTCAAACTCGTATCTATCGCCAACCGCAAGCAACATTTCCTTGGTGAAATACAGGTCACCCCGTTTTTCCCCATGGTATTCGAGAATATTAGTCTCGACGATAGAATCAACAGGGCAACTTTCTTCGCAAAAACCACAAAAAATACACTTTGTTAAGTCAATATCGTACCGAGTAGTTCGCCGTGACCCATCATCCCGTACTTCAGACTCTATGGTAATCGCCATCGCAGGGCAGACTGCCTCACACAGCTTGCAGGCAATGCATCTTTCTTCCCCGTTTTCGTACCGGCGCAACGCATGCAAGCCACGAAACCGTGGTGACAATGGGGTTTTTTCCTCCGGGTACTCAAGCGTGATTTTGCTGCGAAAGGCATACTTGCCTGTCAATCGCATGCCCTTGAGTAACTCAACAAGGAAAAAGCTTGAAAAAAAGTCTTTCAAAGAGAAGGAATTTACAGGCAAGCCTTCAACTGAATTCGAGGTTGGGGTAGACATAGACACTTTGAATTATTTCCAAATATTCCAGGGTGTTTGCATCCAAACCCCAATGACGACCAACCACACCAATGTGACAGGAATAAATATCTTCCAGCCTAAACGCATGATCTGGTCGTATCGGAATCTTGGGAATGTCACCCGAACCCAAATAAATGTGGTCATGACCATAAACGTTTTTATTCCCAACCATATCCACCCGGGAATCCAATTGAAAAATACACTGTCAATCGGGGACAGCCAACCACCAAAAAACATAGTTACCGCAAGGATCGAGACCAACCAAATACTTGCATACTCTGCCATTTGGAACATTGCCCAAGACATCCCTGAATACTCAACCATGTGACCAGCCACAATCTCTGACTCACCCTCAATCACATCAAAAGGTGTCCGATTGGTCTCTGCTAAACCCGATACAAAATAGACGACAACGATCGGCAACAACGGCAACCAATTCCAAGACAGAAAGGACAGACCCTTTTGAGCAAAATACCCTTGCGCTTGGCCGGCGACAATATCAGACAAATTTAAACTTGCCGAGATCATCAACACAATCAAGAAACAAAAGCCCATTGCGATTTCATAGCTCACCATCTGCGCTGATGCACGCAACGCACCCAAAAAAGCATATTTTGAGTTTGATGCCCAACCTGAGATGATCACTCCGTAAACTTCCATGGACGTAATTGCCATTAAAAACAGCAGCCCGGCGTTTAGGTTTGCAACTGCAATCTCGGGCCCAAAAGGAATCACTGACCATGCAGCCAAAGCCGGTGCTACTGTCAGCACGGGACCGAGGTAGAAAAGAAACTTATCCGACATTGCTGGTCTGACAATTTCTTTAGTCATCAATTTCAATGCATCTGCAATGGGTTGCAGGAGACCCCAAGGTCCAACCCGGTTGGGACCAAGGCGAATCTGTACCCACCCTAACAACTTTCGCTCCCACAACGTCGCATAGGTAACGGCCGTCAGCACAATCATCAAAACAATAGTGACCTTGATCAACGCCCAGATGATCGGCCAAGCTATCGTGCCCCACCATTGCGCGACCAAAAGCTGTTGGCCAAAATTAAATAAGATATCACTCATACCGTCATCTCCTGAGTCGCAGTTGTCACTGCGTCTGCGGTCAATTGCAACGATGGTGAACGGCGAACTAGACCGTCAAGTTGGTAAATACTGGCTACGCAAGGCTCCGCTGCCATTACAGCGACTTCACTTGAAGGAATACAGCCAACATTGCCCAGCAACTTTGCTGGAACAAATTCCAACGGCCCATCTGTCCCAATTAGCGCCATCTGTTCAAGAATATCTTGTGAAGAGTTAAATTCAAGCCCTGTTAAGCCCATCATGTTTCCAAGAGCACGCAAAACTTTCCACGCTGGGCGTGTGTCACCAAGCGGCTTCACAACCGCATGAAAACTTTGAATGCGTCCCTCAGCGTTCACGAATGTCCCAGATGTCTCAGTAAATGGCGATATTGGTAAAAGAACATCACTCATTTCCAAATTTGCCTTGAACGGACTCAAAGTGACAACCATCTCACTTCGTTTTAATGCCGCTACAGCAAGGCCACCAGCTGCGGAGTCGAACTCAGGTTCGTTGTTCAGCAGTAATACGGCCTGAAGCGCTCCCCCAGACAACATTTGAGAAGCATTTAAACCTCCTCTAACCGGTGATGCACCAGCCAACTGCGCACCCACAGTATTTGCGGCCTCAGTCAAATACCCAACAGACGCACCCGTATGTTCAGCAATCCAATTCGCCAAAGCCAGCAAGTGACTTGCTTGTGGATGATGAGCTGCCGCGTTACCAAGCAGCAACGCACAACGCTCTCCACCCACCAGAGATCTGGCGATCGCTAGCGCCACCTCGGTAATCTGCCCGGGTTGCGGGGCCGATATTCCCTTTTCCGTAGCGATTGCCTTAGCTACATTTGCCAAACTCTCCACCCACTTGTCACTTAAGGTCAAGTCGACATTGGTCAAAGGCATCGCCCAATCCGTCATCTGTGCGTTGACAACATTAACCTCAGCACCAGCTTTCACTGCCTGGCGGATACGTTGTGCAAACAACGGATGGTCCTTGCGGAGATTAGAACCTATCACTAACACCCGTTGCAGGGTTGAAAGGTCAGCAATAGTCATGCCGAGAAAATGTGCAATGCCCGAGGTGGATTCAAACTCGGCATTGCGAAGCCGATGGTCGATGTTTTCACTGCCCAAGCCGCGAATCAACTCACCTGCCAAATAGAGTTCCTCAAGCGTGCTATGTGGGCTGACCAATGCACCAATAGATCCAGCCCCATGGCTGTCTTTGATGCACTTTAAACCGTTCGCTACATATTCCAGCGCCGTCTTCCAGTCCACAGTTTTCCACTCACCACCTTGTTTAAGCATCGGTGTGCTTAAACGATCATCACCGCCTAAAGCTTCGTATGAAAAACGGTCCCGGTCTGCAATCCAACACTCATTGACGGCCTCATTTTCAAACGGTACGACCCTCATCACTCTGTTGTTCTTGACCTGAACAATCAAGTTGGTGCCGGTTGAATCATGGGGGCTAATTGATTTTCGCCGCGACAACTCCCAAGTTCTCGCGCTGTAGCGAAACGGCTTGCTGGTAAGCGCACCGACAGGGCATATATCAATCATGTTGCCAGACAACTCTGAGTCCACAGACTGGCCGTTAAACGTTTCAATCTCGGCGTGCTCCCCGCGATTGGACATACCAAGTTCCATTACCCCTGCAATTTCCTGACCGAAGCGAACGCAACGAGTACAGTGAATGCAGCGGCTCATTTCTTCCATCGAAACCAAAGGACCAATATCTTTATGGAAAACGGCGCGTTTTTCTTCCTGATAACGGGAGGAACTTCCGCCATAACCCACTGCTAAATCTTGCAATTGGCATTCGCCGCCTTGGTCACAAACAGGACAATCTAGCGGATGGTTAATCAACAGAAACTCCATAACTGACTTTTGCGCCTTAATCGCTTTGTCAGTTTTGGTATGTACAACCATACCCTGAGTGACTGGGGTAGCACATGCAGGCATCGGCTTTGGCATCTTCTCCACGTCAACTAAACACATGCGGCAGCTTGCCGCAATGCTCAGCTTCTTGTGATAACAAAAATGCGGAATATAGGTACCAGCCTTTTCGGCTGCATGCATGATCATGCTGCCCTGAGCAATGTCAACTTTCTTGCCGTCGAGTTCGATTTCAATCATCTTGGGACTCGTTCAAACGTATGCGGGGACCATACAAGTCTTATGCTCAATATGGTATTCAAATTCATGCCTGAAATGCTTCAACATGGCGCGCACCGGCATCGCAGCAGCATCACCCAAAGCGCAAATGGTACGCCCCTGAATATCCTCGGCCACGCTATCCAACAAATTCATATCGCCAGCGCGTCCCTGACCATTCTCAATCCGGTCAACAACACGCCATAGCCAGCCAGTACCTTCGCGGCAGGGCGTGCACTGTCCACACGACTCATGCATGTAGAAGTAGCTCAACCTTTGCAAGCTCTTGACCATGCAGCGACTGTCGTCAACCACAATTACGGCGCCAGAACCCAACATGGAACCAGCCTTAGCAATTGAGTCGTAGTCCATAGTGCATTCCATCATCAAAGAGGCAGGCAGTATGGGTGACGATGACCCACCCGGTATCACCGCCTTCAACTTCCGGCCAGCTCTCACCCCGCCTGCCAACTCCAGCAGTTTTGCAAATGGGGTCCCCATTGGAACCTCAAAATTACCAGGCTGCTCCACATCACCGCTGACCGAAAAAATCTTCGTCCCGCCGTTGTTTGGCTTTCCGCACGCAAGGTACGCTGGCCCACCATTTCTGATAATCCATGGAACCGCCGCAAAGGTTTCGGTATTATTTATCGTCGTTGGTTTACCGTACAAACCAAAACTGGCTGGAAACGGTGGCTTGAAGCGCGGTTGACCTTTTTTTCCTTCGAGAGATTCCAGCAGAGCCGTTTCTTCACCGCAGATATAAGCCCCAAATCCATGAGCAGCATGCAGCTGAAAGTTGAACCCGCTGCCCAACACATTGTCACCAAGATATCCGGCGGCCCGGGCTTCTTCCAAAGCCTCTTCAAAACGCTCGTAAGTCGCAAATATTTCACCGTGAATGTAGTTGTAACCTACTGAAGTACCCATGGCAAATGCAGCAATTGCCATGCCCTCGATCACAATATGTGGGTTGAATTCAAGAATCTCACGGTCTTTACAAGTCCCAGGCTCGCCTTCATCAGAATTACACACAAGGTACTTGTTGCCAGGAAACTGACGGGGCATGAAGCTCCACTTCAACCCCGTAGGAAACCCAGCACCTCCACGCCCGCGTAAGGATGATTCCTTGATTGTGGCAATGACTTGGTCTTGAGTCATGGCTTCACCACCATCCTTGCCCAAAATCTTTCGCAAAGCTTGGTAGCCACCACGACTTTCGTAATCTTTCAGATGCCAATTTAACCCATTCAAACCGGCCAAAATCTGGGGCTCAATATGACGGCCATGAAAACAGGTCTCTATGCCTGAGGAACGAAACTGATCCAGGATTTTTTGCGCCATCATTGCTCGTCTCCTACTGCGCGCAAGCCATCTAGCAACTGATCCAATTTTTCAGCAGTCATAAAACTGCACATTGAGCGGTCATTAACCAACAGAACCGGTGAATCGGCGCAAGCCCCTAGGCATTCGCTCTGCTGTAGCGTAAACATGCCATCAGGTGTGGTTTCACCCATAGCGACCCCAAGCTTTTTCTCCAGATATTTCAGCGTATCCACCCCATTCCGCAACTGACAAGGCAGATTGGTACAAACGTTCAGTTTGAATTTTCCAAGAGGCTGCTGGTTGTACATGTTGTAAAAGGTTGTGACTTCATGCACTGCCATCACAGGCATTCCAAGAAATACCGCAATGTCACGCTCAGCATCTTCACTGACGTAACCCTGTTCTTGTTGAGCGATCGCCAAACAAGCCATCACAGCGGATTGCCTTTGAGTACTTGGATACTTGGCAGCTTCTTTCGCATAGCGTGCTTTTGTTGCATCAGAAATCATCTGTCAACTTCCCCAAAAACAATATCCATCGTTCCAATGATTGCTACTGCATCAGCAATCATGTGCCCCTTACCCATCTCGTCCAATGCAGCCAAATGGACAAAAGCAGGAGGACGAATTTTCATTCGATACGGCTTATTGGCACCATCGCTGACAAGATATATTCCGAATTCACCTTTTGGGTGCTCAATCGCAGAATAAACCTCGCCCTTTGGCACGCAAAACCCTTCAGTAAACAACTTAAAGTGATGGATTAGGTCTTCCATGTTTGACTTTAAGGCTTCGCGGTCTGGCGGAGCAACTTTACGATTGTCAGTAATTACCGGTCCAGGATTGACTCTTAACCAATCCACACATTGTTTGATAATCTGGTTCGACTGCTTCATTTCCTCCATACGAACCAAATAACGATCGTAGGTGTCACCCGTCTTGCCCACCGGAATGTCAAAGTCAAGGCGGTCATATATCTCGTAGGGCTGAGACTTGCGCAAGTCCCAGGCAAACCCTGAACCCCTCAACATAGGACCAGAAAAACCCAAATTTAATGCACGCTCTGGTGTCACTACGCCTATACCAACCGTACGCTGTTTCCAAATTCGGTTGTCAGTCAGTAAAGTATGGTATTCAGAAAGATATGTTGGAAATCGTTGAGTGAAATCGTCAATGAAATCCAGCAGACTACCGTTTCGATTGCGATTTAAAGCCTCCGTGGATTTCGCACTGCGGATCTTGTTAGATACATGGCGCGGCATGGTCTCAGGCAAATCACGGTACACGCCACCCGGACGAAAATAGGCAGCATGCATTCGGGCACCACTGACCGCTTCGTAAACATCCAACAGGTCCTCGCGCTCACGAAATGCAAACAACATAACGGTCATCGCGCCGCAATCGATAGCGTGTGCACCTACCCACAACAAATGGTTCAGCAACCGGGTAATCTCAGCAAACATTACCCGGATGTATTGAGCGCGCAACGGCACTTCCAAACCAAGCATCTTCTCGATTGCAAGGCAATAAGCCTGCTCATTACACATCATTGACATGTAATCAAGTCGATCCATATAAGGCAAGGTCTGCAAGTACGTTTTACTCTCGGCCAGCTTCTCCGTGCCTCGATGGAGCAAGCCAATGTGAGGATCAGCCCGCTGAATCACTTCACCATCAAGCTCCAACACCAATCGCAAGACGCCATGTGCCGCAGGGTGTTGCGGTCCGAAGTTGAGGGTGTAGTTCTTTATTTCCGCCATAGCTCAATCTGCCTTTTGCAAGCCCCCGTAGTTTTCTTCACGGACAATACGCGGTGTAATTTCACGTGGCTCTATAGTGACCGGTTGGTACACAACACGCTTTTGCACAGCGTCGTAGCGCATCTCAACATGCCCAGACAAAGGAAAGTCTTTCCGGAAAGGATGGCCAATAAAACCATAATCAGTAAGGATTCGTCGCAAGTCGTCGTGACCCTCAAACACGATCCCATACAAATCAAAAGCCTCACGCTCAAACCAGTTCGCAGCGCTCCAGACGCTGATCAAGCTTGGTAACATGGGTGCGTTGTCGTCTTGCACAAAAACTTTCAGACGCAACCGCTGGTTCAGGCTGACAGACAAAAGATGGAGAACGACGCAAAAACGAAATCCATCTGGCGTGCCGCCTGGAAACTCGGAATAATCAACGCCACACAAGTCCATCAGTTGTTCAAAACGGCAAGCTGCGTGATCACGTAGAGACAGGGTGGCAGAAAAATAATTTTCAGCAGCAACTTCAACAGTTACCTCCCCAAGGGCAATAGAAATCCGCTTGACTTTGTCACCAAGTGCATCAACCACTACAGCCTGAATATGCTCAGGTCGAACAGAAAATGTTGTCATAGTCATGCCTCAGGCCCGTGCGATGGTTTGTGTACGACGGATCTTGCGTTGCAACTGAAGGATCCCATAAATAAGTGCCTCAGCCGTCGGAGGACAACCTGGGACATAGACATCTACCGGAACAATCCGGTCGCAACCGCGAACCACTGAGTAGCTGTAGTGATAGTAACCACCACCATTCGCGCAAGATCCCATACTGATTACCCAGCGAGGCTCGGCCATCTGGTCATACACCTTGCGAAAAGCGGGTGCCATTTTGTTTGTGAGCGTACCGGCCACAATGATCAAATCGGACTGACGCGGGCTAGGACGAAATACCTCAGCCCCAAAACGGGAGATATCGTACCTTGCGGCAGCGGCATGCATCATCTCGACGGCGCAACAGGCCAGACCAAAAGTCATCGGCCAGACAGATCCTGTCTTGGCCCAATTCACCACACTGTCGTAGCTTGTGGTGACAAACCCCTCTTTGAGAATACCTTCAATCATTTTGCTACTCCCAATCCAGGGCACCCTTCAACCACATGTATACAAAACCAATTGTCAAAATGGTTACGATTTCTAAGCCGATAAGAAAACCAAAAAAACCCAACTCCTTAAGAGTTAACGCCCAAGGAAAAAGAAGCGCCGTCTCAAGATCAAACAAGATAAAAAGAATAGCAATCAGGTAGTAGCGGACGTCAAACTTCATTCGGGCATCGCCAAACGCCTCAAAACCACATTCGTACGGGGAGTTTTTTGCAGGATCAGGACGATTTGGCCCGAGAACGTAGCCAATTACCTGAGGCATGACACCCACTGAAACTCCTATCAAGATAAATAGGAGAACTGGCAAATATTGATCAAGGTTCATCTGCAGAGTCTGATTCAATTGATTGCTTACCGCAATGCTATGCGTTAAACATATTAAGTTGGTGCCGTCGGCGAGACTCGAACTCGCACAGCTTTCGCCACTACCACCTCAAGATAGCGTGTCTACCAATTTCACCACGACGGCTTCCTTTTTACCGGTTTAACTCGCTCTGCTTTACAGACTTCGAATCGCCCGGAGAGCTTAGAGTTTACCCTGAATCCCTCGCGTTCCATGGAACCATAAGAAATTCCAAGGCAATTATTTGACCGGAATTTGCGCTGCGCCTGATGCCGACACGACAGGTGGGAGAGCCACCAGCGGTGGCGTTGAAATTGCTGGATTCTCAAGCACACTACCTGACTTGTTGGCTTCACGGGGAGTGCCAACATAGGCCAACAACAAGGTGCTAACAAAAAAGACAGTCGCCAAAACTGCGGTGGTGCGTGATAAGAAATTGGCACTTCCACTCGCACCAAAAAGGCTGCCAGATCCACCGCTGCCAAACGCAGCGCCCATATCAGCGCCCTTGCCATGCTGAACCAAAATAAGTCCTACCATGACAACTGCAGAAATCATCTGCACAGCCAATAAAATCGTTAACAAAACATTCATGAATCACTCCAAATAAATACTGGAACAGTCGCCAGAAACTAGACCGCAGCAGCAATAATCTTTAAAAAATCCTGCGCCTTCAGGGCAGCGCCGCCAATTAGTCCACCGTCAATATCGGGTTGAGCCATAAGCGATGCTGCGTTCGTTGCATTCATGCTGCCACCATAAAGCAGCTTGATTCGATCCGCGTGAGCCGATGCTGCTTTCAACTGTGACCGCAACACGGCATGTACCTGTTGCGCCATTTCAGGCGTTGCTGTTTTTCCCGTACCAATGGCCCAAACAGGTTCATAAGCCAACACGATCTCGCTAATGCAATGACCGTTGGCATGGATAACCGCTGCCAACTGGCGTTTTACAACTTCGTCGGTATTTCCAGCTTCGCGCTCTGCCAGGGTTTCACCAACACAAACAATCGGGATGATGCCGCAACCCAGTGCCAGCTGCGCTTTGCGAGCAACAACTTGATCTGTTTCGCCATGGTATTGTCGACGTTCAGAATGGCCCACTAACGCGTAGCGCACCCCAAATTCTTTCAGCATGGCACCTGATATCTCCCCGGTATAGGCTCCACCTTCCTGGGAAGAAATATCCTGTGCACCAAGTTGAATTGCTGTCCCTGCCAGCAATGCTTGGCACTGAGCCAGGTACACGGCAGGTACCGCAACAGCGATCTGGCAAGCCGGGTGCCCAATTCCCATCAGGATGTCCTTGATGAGTTGTTCATTCGCAGCGATGCTGCCATTCATCTTCCAATTGCCAGCGATTAGCTTCTTCATTGTGAATTTTCCCAAGTCAAAACAATTTTTCCTATGTGCAGGTTTGATTCCATCAAGGCATGCGCGTATTCCGCGTCGACAGCACCAAACGTGCGGTGAATAACAGGTTTTATGCGTCCACTGGACAAAAGAGGCCAAACCGATTTCAAACACGCCTGCGCGATAAGTGCTTTGAATGCCACGGATCGGGGGCGAAGTGTCGAACCGGTTACCGTCAATCGACGACGTAGCAGTAATCCCGCATTGAACTGACTGTTTACACCACCTTGCACCGCAATGATGACGAGTCGTCCATCTTCGCGCAAACTCTGAATTTCTTTGGCAACATAACTGCCTGCAACCATATCCAAAATAACATTTACACCCTGTCCATCGGTCAAACGGGCGATTTCAACCTGAAAGTCATGGGTCTTGTAGTTGATAGCAGCATCCGCACCAAGCGCCAAACAGGCCTCACATTTGTCATCGCTCCCAGCGGTCACAAATACCCTGGCGCCCAGGGCTTTCGCAAGCTGTATTGCCATAACCCCGATACCACTGCTACCGCCCTGAATCAATACCGTTTCACCGGCAACCAAGTGTCCCCGATCAACCAGATTGCTCCAAACCGTAAACAAGGTCTCTGGCAAGCTCGCTGCCTGAACGTCACTGAAGCCCTCGGGAATGGGTAAACACTGAGTTACTGGTGCCACACACCATTGCGCATAACCACCGCCCGCCAACAAAGCACAAACCCTGTCACCCAAACGGAGACCAGCAGTCGCCAAAGCAACTGCGTCTCCCTGGACAATCACACCAGCGACTTCAAGCCCAGGAACATCGCTCGCTCCTGTCGGCACAGGATACAAACCCATGCGCTGCAAGACATCCGGCCGGTTGACGCCACTTGCGCTGACGCGAATGAGCAGCTCCCCGACACCAGGTACCGGAACAGGGCGTTCTCCCATACGCAAGACATGTGGTGCACCAAAACTTGTGATTTCAATGACTTTCATATACTTACAGCCGGTAGAGCCCATGAATAAAGTGTTATATGCTATTAATTCGAGAGCGCCAATTGCTTATCAAGAACGATTCTCTTGTGCGGGACGCTCAAGAAGTGCCTTCATGGACAGTTTAATACGGCCTTTCTCATCGGTCTCCATGACCTTAACTTTGACAATCTGCCCTTCAGAGAGGTAATCGGTAACCTTTTCTACCCGCTCATGAGCAATCTGGCTAATGTGCAATAGACCATCTTTGCCAGGCAGCAGATTGATGAGTGCACCAAAGTCAAGAATTTTGACAACTGGGCCTTCATAGACTTTGCCAATTTCAACTTCAGCGGTAATCTGCTCAATTCGGCGCTTGGCTTCTTCAGCCTTGGCCGGGTCAGAAGATGCAATGGTAATGGTTCCATCTTCATCAATATTGATCTGCGTTCCGGTCTCCTCTGTCAATGCACGAATCACCGACCCGCCCTTGCCGATCACGTCACGAATTTTCTCGGGGTTAATCTTCATCGTGAACAGACGAGGCGCAAAGTTAGACACCTCAGTCTTGGCTTCAGCCATGGCTTCTTGCATTTTTCCCAAAATGTGCATGCGAGCTTCCTTGGCTTGCGCCAGGGCCACTTGCATTATTTCCTTGGTGATACCCTGGATCTTGATGTCCATCTGCAAGGCAGTGATACCGCTAGTGGTACCCGCCACCTTAAAGTCCATGTCGCCTAGGTGATCTTCATCGCCCAAAATATCGGTCAGCACCGCAAAACGGTTTTCTTCCTTGATCAAACCCATGGCGATACCCGCCACATGGGCCTTCAAAGGCACGCCTGCATCCATTAGGCTCAAACATCCACCGCACACCGATGCCATCGACGACGAACCGTTAGACTCGGTCACCTCAGACACTACACGCATGGTGTAAGGGAAGTCTTCCTTGTTGGGCAACACGGCAATCAGCGCACGCTTGGCAAGACGACCGTGGCCGATTTCCCGACGCTTTGGCGTACCAAAACGACCGGCTTCACCCGTGGCAAAGGGAGGCATGTTGTAGTGCAGCATGAAGCGGTCTTCAAAATCACCCGCCAGCGCATCAATGCGTTGTGCATCACGCTCCGTGCCCAGCGTGGTCACGACCAGTGCCTGGGTTTCACCACGAGTGAACAACGCAGAGCCGTGGGTGCGTGGCAATACACTGTTGCGAATTTCAATTGGGCGCACTGTGCGTGTGTCGCGACCATCAATACGCGGCTCGCCGGACAAAATCTGACCGCGCACCAAACGCGCCTCAATGTCAAACAGCATGCCTTCGACCTTGACAGAATCGAACACGACAGCATCAGCCTTAAGGCCAGCCATAACATCGGCATAGGCCATCCGGCAGGCTTGTGTGCGCACTTGCTTATTACGCATCTGGTAAGCGGCAGTCAACTTATCAGTAGCCAACGCACCGACCTTGGCAATCAGAATTTCGTCACGTGCCGGTGCCTGCCAGTCCCATACTGGCTTACCGGCATCACGCACGAGTTCGTGAATAGCGTTAATCGCAATCGCCCCCTGGGTGTGGCCAAACACCACGGCACCAAGCATCACATCTTCCGGAAGCTGGTCTGCTTCCGACTCCACCATCAAGACTGCAGCTTCGGTACCGGCCACAACCAGGTCGAGTTGACTGGATTTGAGTTGGGTTTGACCCGGATTGAGCACGTACTCACCATTGATGTAACCCACGCGGGCAGCACCAATCGGACCGTTGAACGGGATGCCACTGATGGACAAGGCTGCGCTGGTAGCGATCATGGACGCGATGTCAGCCTGCACTTCGGGGTTCAGGCTCACCACATGGATGATGACCTGCACTTCGTTGAAGAAGCCTTCGGGAAACAAGGGCCGAATCGGGCGATCAATCAGACGGCACGTCAGGGTTTCCAGTTCGCTGGGGCGGCCTTCCCGTTTGAAAAAGCTGCCTGGAATCTTGCCAGCAGCGTAGGATTTCTCAGAATAGTCCACCGTCAGGGGAAAAAAGTCCTGCCCAGCCTTGGACTCGGTCTTGCCCACCACAGTGGCAAGCACCACAGTGCCATCCATGTCGAGCAGCACAGCCCCAGTGGCTTGGCGGGCAATTTCGCCCGTTTCCATGGTCACCTTGTGTTGACCCCACTGGAACGTTTTGGTTACTTTATTGAACATCGTCATTTTGGTATATCCTAGAAAATCGAGGGATGCAGGCCACCCCACTTGAGCCCGGAAGCTGCAACACAGAACACGATGCCATTCCAAAGCCACACCCAAACTTGGGATAGTACGGCTTTGGAATGACACAGCTTCGATCCGTTTTTGCCACTTTCGACGTAAACCGAAGTAAAAAACGCCTGAGCTAGTAACCTAACTCAGGCGTTTGTCATGCTTTGCCAACCAATTACTTACGCAGACCCAACTTGGCAATCAGGGCCACATAACGGTCAGCATCTTTGGATTTGAGGTAGTCCAACAGCTTGCGGCGACGGCTCACCATGCGCAGCAAACCGCGGCGACCATGATGGTCTTTGGCATGGGTTTTAAAGTGGGGGGTGAGCTCGTTGATACGGGCGGTCAGCAGGGCCACCTGAACTTCAGGGCTACCGGTGTCGCCGGCTTGTCGTGCGTTGTCTTTGACAACGGCAGCTTTGATACTGGATGCAATCATTTTATTTCCTGTAGATGTAGAACTTGCGTTAGGCGCTGGAACTGCCCCTAACGTGCACTGGTGCAATATGCACAGCGAGCCATTATAACCAAGGCATAAGGGGAGGCTTCAAAAGCAAATCAAATGATGATATATCTCCGCGCCGTCCTTGGCAGTTAACCAAGAAGGCAAACGCTGGTGGAACAATCCCCCCACTCACAACTCACAAGATCCAAAATGGCCGCTAGAGCTTAGTGCGTTGTCCGACGCAGTTCTGCCAAACGGGCAGAGATCGCTGCTCGATCAGAGGTGGTTGGCGTGTTGGCAAGATAGGTTTCAAGGTCCTCTAGCGCATGCCCGCGGTGGCCTGCCTCAGCATGCGCCAGACCACGGTCACGGTACTCACTCCATGCCTGAGGCAACAACACAATCAAGCGATCCAGGACAGCAATCAAACGCGTCCAGTCCTCTTGAGCTGCATGAATTTCCTTCAGGTTTTGCAGCATGCGGGCTATGATTTCGCGCGGTTGCGCCGCCTGCAAGTACAAGCCCAAGGGCACCTCCTGCTCGTCGACCAGGCCGCTGTGCTGCCTAAAAGGTGCCAGTCGCTCCGCCAAATCCTCACGGCTGAGCGACTGGCCAGTCAACGGGTCAATCACGACCTGGCCTTCGGTCAAATTGACTTTGACCAAAAAATGACCAGGAAATGAGATGCCCCGAGCAGCTAACCCAATACCTTGCGCAAGCTCAAGCCAGATCGCGGCCATCGAAATCGGTATGGCCAGTCGAGTGCGCAACACCACGTGCACAAAACTGTTATCTGGATCGGTGTAGTGGTTGAAGTTTCCCGCAAAATTTAGGTCACGGTAAACAAACTGATTCAACGCACGTAGCTTTTGAAGCGGACCGGCATCGGCAGGCAAACGGCGCATCAAACGCGCCAAAAGCTGATCCACGTCACCCAGTACTTGCTGCACATCCAACTCAGGATATTCGTCTTGAGCGAGACTAATGGCTGCTTCCAGGAGCGGAAAATCTGCGTCGGCGTGTACCAAAGCAGAAAAATACTCAAGTGGTGTAGGCAGGTTCAGACTGAGGTTCATGTGTGCGATTGTCCATCAGGGTGAGCAATGTCCATTTCAACCAACCAAATTACCGACGTATCAGCTGCTTAAGCTTCATTCCCGTTGCCCACAATGCTATAAAATAAATAGCTACTGATCCAATCAGAACAAGGACCAGAAGCCAAATTCTCATAAAACTCTGGGCTCGCAAGGCAATCCAGTCAACGCTGCTGTTGGCCCACATCAAAAATACCAGCAACAACACACAAGCCGCCACAACCTGCAAGATGAACACGCCCCAGCCCGCCAGCGGTTTGTAGCTGCCGCGCCAGAGCAAACCCAGCAGCAGCCAAACCGCGTTCACCATGGCACCGATGCCAATGGACAAGGTGAGCGCGGCATGGGCAAAAATTGGCACCAGAAAATAATTCAATAGCTGGGTGAGCACCAGCACCACCAAGGCAACCTTGACCGGTGTCTTCGTATCCTGGTTGGCATAGTATCCGGGAGCCAACACCTTTAAAGCCACCAAACCAATTAGTCCTACGCCCCACCCCATCAAGGCCAGCGTGACCTGGCGCACATCGAAGGCGGTCATGGCGCCATAGTGGTACAGCACGGCCACCAAAGGCATCGGAAACACCAGCAGCGCCACCGCACAGGGCACGGACAACACCACCACCAGACGCAAACCCCAATCAAGCATAGCCGAGTAGCTGGCGGCGTCGTTGTTGGCTCGGGCACCGGCCAATTGGGGCATCAGCACCACGCCCAATGCCACCCCAAGCATGGCCGTGGGGAACTCCATAAGTCGATCGGCATAGGTAATCCAGCTCACACTGCCAGGTGCCAAATGGGATGCAATTTGGGTATTGATTAACATGGAAATGTGTGCAACGCTGACCCCAAGCAAGGCCGGCCCCATCAGGCGCAAGATGTTTTTTGTCCCCGAATCGGCCCAGGCCACTTGCAACGCGGACCATCGCCAATTCATTCTGGGATGAAGATCAAGTTTTTTGAGCGCCAGCCATTGCGCCGCCAGTTGCAGACTACCGCCCAGCAAAACACCACCTGCCAAGGCGTAAATCGGCTCCAACCCCATTGACTTGAACCATGGCGCGCCCAGCCAAGCCGCGAAAATCATACAAATATTCAGCAAGACGGGTGTTGCAGCTGGCACGGCAAACCGCTTCCAGGTGTTGAGCACACCGGCACCGAGTGCCACAAGTGACATGAATGCAATGTACGGAAACATCCAACGCGTCATCACAACGGCAACCTCAAACCCGCGTGGGTCTTGCTTCAAGCCACTGGCCATAACCCAAACCAACCCGCCTGCGCCCAACACCCCCAAGACACTCAATACAAGCAATGCAACGGCCAGCACGGTAGCGACCCGGTCGATCAACACCCGGGTTGCCAACTCCCCATGCTGCGCCTTGGTGGCAGCCAGCACGGGCACAAAAGCCTGACTGAAAGCACCTTCGCCAAAGAAACGACGAAACAGATTGGGAATACGAAACGCCACATTGAAGGCATCGGTCATGGCCGATGCCCCAAAAGTCGACGCGATCAAAAGCTCGCGCACCAAGCCGGTGATGCGTGAGAGCAAGGTCAACAAAGAGACAACAGAGGCGGATTTAAAGAGACTCACGCTGCAAAGTGTAGCTGCGCTGGCCGGTTGAGCAAGACAGCTACGCATGTCACTGCTAGAATCGCAGGCTTTGCTGACAACATCCACAGACTCAAGGAACACAAATCATGGCATCTGGAAAACCAAAGAAAAAGAACCCGCGCTTGGCGTCGGGCCGTAAACGCGTCCGTCAGGACATCAAAATCAATGCAGCCAACACCTCGTTGCGCTCAAAGTACCGCACCGCAGTGAAAAACGTGGAAAAAGCAGTTCTGGGTGGTGACAAAGTCAAAGCTGCAGAACTGTTTGCCAAAATGCAAGCCGTGGTTGACACCGTGGCTGACAAGGGCATTTTTCACAAAAACAAGGCTGCTCGTGACAAGAGCCGTCTGTCTGCCAAGGTGAAAGCCCTGGCTCTCGCCGCCTAACATTTAGGCAAATCGCACGTTGCCCTGAGGGATCAGGACAACGCCGTTTGTAACGGGTGCGCTGTCAGCAAAAGTAAAAAAGCCGTTCAACTGAACGGCTTTTTTACGCCTATGCTTCTGGATATCACGCCGGCAGGTTTTCAGTGTTTGTGGTGTCCATGAGGAGAATGTGATCCTTTTTGAGGAGGCTCCCCATGGTGCACCTGCAGTTCGTTATCTTTGGCAAAATTCATTACAAAGTCCCAGGCCATGACGTTGTGGGCACGTAGGTCTTCGTGAACGATGACACAACGCACGTTATTGACACTTGTGGGCACGCACCAAGGCGAATACGACAAATAGCGTCCTGGTTGTGCCCCGCCCGGGCGAAACTGACTCATTACGCCAGCCAGTCGTTCAGCCCAATCGCTGGGGCGAAAAGCGCGACCGGCGAGCGTGAGGCCCAGGATGTAAACTTTTTTTGAAGTGTGTGTAACCATCGGGTGGAGGTTGTTTTGAGGCAGCGGGCTGGGTTGTTGCGTCGCAGCATGATTCTAGCCTCATCTTATGTCTTATACAAGACTTGTTCTTGTCAATACCATTGATACAACACAAGGTTTCATCGAATAGAAAGGTAATTTTTTCTGCCAATTTGATCGGTCTAAAATCGCACTTCAACGGCCCAACCTGCGTTGGGCCTCTTTTTTTCATCCGTTCTGGAGACCTACCCCATGCCTTCTGCAAGCCCGAAAATAGAAGCCAGCTCCCCCCACGTGATGAACACCTACGGGCGATTGCCCCTGGCGATCAGCCATGGCCAGGGTTGCCATGTGTGGGACGTGAACGGCAAGCGCTACCTGGACGCGTTGGCTGGCATTGCTGTCAACACACTCGGGCACAACCATCCCAAACTGGTGCCTGCGTTGCAAGACCAGGTCAGCAAGATCATTCATAGCTGTAACTATTACCATATCCCAAACCAGGAAGAGCTGGCGAAAAGGCTGGTTGAACTTTCGGGTATGACCAATGTGTTTTTCTGTTCCACCGGACTTGAAGCGAATGAAGCCGCACTGAAACTGGCACGCAAGTTCGGTCACAACAAGGGCATTGAGCGCCCCGAAATCGTGGTTTACGAGAAAGCCTTTCACGGCCGAAGTATCGCCACCCTCAGCGCCACGGGCAACCCCAAAATCCAGGCTGGATTTGGTCCTCTGGTAGAAGGATTTATTCGCGTCCCCATCAACAACATTGGCGCACTCAAGGCTGCGACCGCCAACAATCCCAACGTAGTTGCGGTTTTTTTTGAAGCCATTCAGGGCGAAGGTGGCGTCAACCCAATGCATCTGGACTACCTGCGCGATTTGCGCACGTTGTGTGACCAGCGCGACTGGCTGATGATGGTTGACGAGGTGCAGTGCGGCATGGGCCGCACAGGCAAGTGGTTTGCCCACCAGTGGGCAGATATTCTGCCAGACGTGATGCCGCTGGCCAAGGGTTTGGGCTCAGGCGTACCCGTAGGTGCGGTGGTAGCGGGTCCCAAAGCCGCCAATATCTTCCACCCTGGCGACCACGGCACCACATTTGGAGGTAACCCACTGGCCATGCGCGCCGGTGTGGAAACCATCCGCATTATCGAAGAAGATGGTTTGCTGGCCAATGCCGCCATTGTGGGCGCGCACCTTAAGGCGGGCCTGCATGCGGCATTGGCACCAGAGATTGCCAGCGGTGCCGTGAAAGAGATACGCGGCCAGGGGCTTATGCTGGGCATTGATCTCTGCAAGCCCTGCGGCGTGCTCACGCAACAGGCGGCAGACAACGGCTTACTGATCAGCGTCACCGCCGAAAGCGTGGTACGCCTCGTGCCACCACTGATTTTGAGCCATGCTGAGGCAGATGAAATTGTTTCCCTGCTGTGCCCCTTGATTTCTGCCCTGTTGAAAGAAGCCACATGAAATCTGTAAAAGAAGGCATTCCCAGCACCCTCCCCAAAGGCGCTCCACCTGTGCGGCACTATTTGCAGTTTTCTGACCTGACGGCCGACGAGTACAACTATCTGCTGGCACGTGCCGCTTTCATTAAGGCCAAGTTCAAAACATTTACCCGGCACCAACCACTGGTGGACCGCACGCTGGCCATGATTTTTGAGAAAGCATCTACCCGCACGCGAGTTAGCTTTGAAGCAGGCATGTACCAGTTGGGTGGCAGCGTGGTGCATCTGACCACTGGCGACAGCCAGCTGGGCCGGGCTGAGCCGATTGAGGACAGCGCCCGGGTTATCAGCCGCATGGCCGACCTGGTGATGATCCGCACCTATGAGCAAACCAAGATCGAGCGCTTTGCCGAATACTCCCGCGTGCCTGTAATCAATGGTCTGACCAACGAATTTCACCCGTGCCAGATCCTGGCTGACATCTTCACCTTTATCGAACACCGTGGCCCAATTCAGGGCAAGACGGTAGCCTGGGTGGGTGACGGTAACAACATGGCCAACACCTGGTTGCAGGCTGCCAAGCTGCTGGACTTCAAGGTCAACGTCAGTACCCCCAGCGGCTACGAAGTGAACGAAAAAGTAGCCGTTAGCCCAGAAGGGATAAGCGCTAGACACTACCAAAGCTATAGCAATCCACTGGCGGCATGCGAGGGGGCCGACTTGGTCACCACCGATGTCTGGACCAGCATGGGTTATGAGGCCGAGAACGCGATTCGCAAACAGGCTTTTTCCGCATGGCGTGTCAGCACCGACATGATGGCTGCGGCCAAGCCCGAGGCGCTGTTCATGCACTGCCTGCCCGCCCACCGTGGCGAAGAGGTAGATGCCGACGTGATCGACGGCCCGCAAAGTGTGGTCTGGGACGAAGCAGAAAATCGCATGCATGTGCAAAAAGCGCTGATGGAGTACTTGCTGCTCGGACGCCTGTCCTGAGTCAGCCACATCGCCATGAGCGCCTGCACAAACTGCGGCGTATGTTGCGCAAGTTTCCGGGTTGATTTTTCGGTTGAAGAACGCTCGGACTCAGGTGGACAGGTGCCGATTGGCCTCACTGTGGATGTCACGCCTGGAACTTGCCGTATGCGCGGTACCGACCACCAGCCAGCACGCTGTTCTGCACTCAGTGGCAAACTCGGCGAAAAAGTAGTTTGCAGCATTTACGAATGGCGCCCTTCACCTTGCCGGGAGTTTTCCGAATGCAGCGATGCCTGCCAAATGGCACGTCACCGTCATGGTTTGTCGGCCTTATGAGGAACAGATTGAGGGGTTGGCATGGATGATGACAAGGAACCGAAACTCTGGATTACTGTACTCAAGCTGGCGATAGGTGCCGTGCTACTGATTGTCTTTTTTGGCCTGGGTCTTTACTTCACCGCCAAATACAAGACCTATGAGCCAGAGGGGCCACCACCTGACACCTCATGGGGCATCTCCAAAGACTCGCCGCTTCGCAGCAATCGCTGATGGCCTGACCTGTACAAGTTGCCGAAGTGGTCGCCCAGGAATGGGGAAACGGCTTGATTGACCCCTGGAACACGGCTGACTGATTCAGCCTTCCACAACGCCTGGGCGACAAAATTTCCATGTTGATCGGTGCCGAAGCCGACGGAGAACAGACCAAAAATTGGACAATCCCAGCAATCACGTAACGGCATACCGTGACCTGACAGCAGCCAGACTTATGGCGGTAACCCCGTCTGGCACAGGCCCCTGATCTATCCGAAAAAAGCGTGAATTTGTCACGGACACCAAAGAACACTGGTGCCCGCTGGTGCCCTATTTTTTCGCCTACCAATTGACAATATTGGTACGAATAAAAGTGCCGGTTCGTTCCGGCGCACACCCCCAATGAACACCGTTGACACCGCCAAAAGCCAAAAGAAACGTCAGCACACCTTCGCTACCGCCTTGGTGCTTTTGGCGCTGTTTTCCTCCCCCGCCGCCATGGCTTACGACCCAAGCAACCCCTTGGGCTTGTCGGCTGGCCTTAACCTTTTGGCCTTCGACAATTTCTCGGTTCCAAGCTCAGACGTGGAGGGCCGCGTGGCCATTGGTGGCAACGCCAACATTTCAGGTTACTCAATCAACACCAAAAACGGTTACAACGCGCTCTACAGCGGCACGGGTCTGACTGTCGGCGGCAATCTCAACTTTATCAGCGGCAACATCTTGGGCGACACCATTGTGGGTGGCAACCTGTTGAGTAGCAGCACGGGTAGTTTCGGAGGAAACCTGAAGGTGATAGGTGATTTGAATGCGGGTAACCAGTGGCTGGTTGCCAATTCCATTACTTACGGTGGTAAGGCAACAGGGCTGAGCAATTATCAAGAAGGCACAGCGATCAAAGCCGCCCCTGGCAGCATGGTGTTGGGTATGGATTTTGCTGCCGAGCGCGCCCGCACAACTGATTTGTCTCAAACCTTTGACGAATTGGCCAATACCGGCAGTGTGCTCAATTCATGGGGTACCCTCTCTCTGAATGCCAACGGTGCAAGCCTCGCCGTGTTTGACCTCAGCAGTGCCGATTTGGCGGGCAATCTGAACCTGGAAGGCTTAACTACCAACACCACGGTGGTGATCAACGTGCATGGCCAAAGTGTTGACTTCGGTGCACACAGTTACGGTAACTTTGCCTCAGGTCGCGTGTTGTTTAACTTACCGGAAGCCAAACAAATCACCTTCGGTGCCTACCTCAATGCGTCGTTTTTGGCCCCTCTGGCTAGTTTCAGCACCAGCGGCGGCACGATCAACGGCCAAGTAATTGTGGCTAACTGGTCAGGCGCAGCCCAGATCAATGATGTGGCTTTCAGGGGCAACATTGCCGCTGTGCCAGAGCCAGAAACCTATGCCCTGATGTTGGCTGGTCTGGTTGCTGTGTTCTTTGCAGCCAAACGTCGGAGCAAAAGCCAGGCGGAAACCGCCTGAAAAATAATGTTCCTAAGGTGAATGGTACTTACATAGTGCCTGAACGGAAACCCCACCAAAACGTCGAATCCTGCTGCTTGATATTTAACCGGTCTTTAACATCCCTCAAAAAATACCTCTGAAAATCATCAGTTTAGAGCGTACTTTTTTTTAGCTTCTGATGTTTCTCGTATGTTCCGCATCAAAAGACAAGTTTTTTGGTGCCCCCGGGCGCTGCACTAATGCCCAGTGCCGGGTAAATGCGCATCAACGCAGGCTCTGCCTTGGTGCTCATGCGCATATGAATGGTGCGCCCATCGCTGCGCTGCATGCTCGCGGTCACACGCTGCTGCACAGACATGGTGGTCCTCAAGATGCTCCAACTGTCATGGATTGCCACCGCCTTGAGCGTCTTGCGAACCACCTGCACGCACTAATACGCCAACACCGTGATGAACAAATGCCCATCGGCGCGGTTTAGCGTTTGGTGAAACACCGGGCGCAACCCCAGTTCCCCCTTCAAACTGCGAAATACGCTCTCAATATCGGTCAGCATGATCAGGAACACCTTTTTTCCTGTGTCCTTGATCAGCGCTTGCCGAAATTCACAGAATTTGTCGGCATGAAATGATTCCTCAATGATCATCTAGCGGGTCTTGCCCTGGTTGGTGACAGTGGCGATCATGAAAATTTTTTGGCGTGTGCCGCCTACGGTCAGTGCCACAGGTGTTTTGCCTGCAGGCGCGTAGCTTCTTCCTCGCACATCGGTGTTGGTCAGGGCTGTTTCATCGCCCCAGTGAATTTCTGCACCCTCGCGCTTGGCCCGCTGCTCGATACCGGGGTACTCGCCCTGTTGTGAATGGCTACCAACATAGGCGGAAATTTGGCGGCCAAGGTATTTGACGGAATTCGCATTTGCGCGCCATGGGGGTGTTGGAAGGAGCCCGAAGGGCGAGTGCAAACACCCCCATGGCGCGCGGCGCTGGTGATTAGGGTGTTGTGAATTGATGTGTGGGCGCACCTGACTGGCATCGAATCCAGTAGCCAAGCAGCCCAAGAGAGAGTAAAAACCGACCTTGCCGTAAAAGCTCATGAAGCAGGCACGACACCGGCCAATAACGTCGCAAGTTCCAACCGATGTCGTGCCCCGAGCCCGGGAGGGCGACGTTGCCGGTGTCAGTATTTCACGAAACACCAGGCCCTGTCTAGCCCAACCCCCGTCGGCCACCATTTACCGATGGAGCCACCTGCCAGGCGTTACCTGTGCGCTTGTTGCCACACCCCGGTGCTGATATGCAGCCATTGTGATCATGGCAACCGCTACTGCGAAGACTGCGCTCCCAAGCAACGTTCCTGCTGCGTGCGCGCAGCAGGAAAACGCTACCAAGCCAGCAGGCGTGGACGTCATGCCCACGCCCAAAGACAGCGCCGCTGGCTGGCAAAACGCGCGAAAGTGACGCATCAGGGTTCCCCACCCTTAAGCCTGCCTGCTCTACTGCCCCCCGAGGTGATGGCAATCAAAGTTGATGCGCCACAGCAGCCCTGGAGGTGCCATTTCTGTGGCTGCGACTGTGTCGAGTTTGTGCGCATTGACTTTCTACGCCGTCGCATCCGTCGCCTTACCCGTTTGACACACCAGAAAGAGCCACACCATGCCCGTGCCCCCTGAACTCAGAGCCCAGATACTGCGCTATTACCATGTCGAGCAATGGCGAGTGGGCACCATTGCCCGGCAATTGAAGGTGCACCACGGCACCGTTGAGAGAGCCTTGCGCCAAGCAGGTTTGCCCCGCATCGGCACTGCGCGCGCCTCACGCATCGATGCCTACTTGCCCTTCATTCTGGAGACTTTGAAGAAGTTTCCAGACCTCAGAGCCAGCCGCCTGTACGCCATGGTCAAAGTACGTGGTTACCAAGGCGGCCCTGACCACTTTCGCCACCTCATCTCTCAGCACCGACCCCGTGCTCTGCCTGAGGCGTACCTGCGTTTGGTCACGTTCGTTGGTGAACAAGGCCAGATTGACTGGGGTCACTTTGGCCACCTGCAAATCGGCCAAGCCAAACGCCCCCTGATGGCTTTCGTGGCCGTCTTGTCCTGGTCTCGGCGCATTTTTTTGCGCTTCTCGCTGGATGCACGCATGGAGAGCTTTCTGCGTGGCCATGTCGAGGCCTTCAAGTCCTGGGGTGGTTTGCCCAGGGTGCTGCTGTATGACAATCTTAAAAGTGCAGTCCTTGAACGCCAGGGCGATGCGATTCGCTTCTCACCAGCACTGCTGGAGTTTGCCGCGCACTACCACTTCGAACCCCGTCCGGTGGCGGTGGCCCGTGGTAACGAGAAAGGTCGGGTCGAGCGTGCCATTCGTTACATCCGCGACAACTTCTTCTGCGCACGCACGTTCACCGACCTCTATGACCTCAACGCCCAAGCCGATGCGTGGGTGAATGGTCCCGCCGATGAGCGGCTTTGTCCGCAAGACAAGACCCTGACGGTGGGACAGGCCTTTGTGCAGGAGAAGCCACGCCTGCTGGCCTTGCCAGCAAACCCCTATCCCGTTGAAGAACGGGTGGTGGTCACGGTCGGCAAGACCCCCTATGTGCGGTTCGATCTCAATGACTATTCGGTCCCGCACACCCTGGTGCGCAAAGCACTCACGGTGCTGGCTGACACCAGGGCGGTGCGTATCCTGGATGGCTCTGTGGTGGTGGCCAGCCATGTGCGCAGCTTTGACAAAGATCAACAAATCGAGACTGAGTCACACATCACAGATTTGGTTGAACGCAAGGCCCAGGCGCACGCCCAGCGCGGGATGGGTCGCCTGCGTCAGGCGGTACCCGCCAGCGTGGAGTTGCTCACTCAGGCAGGCGCTCGCGGTGAGAACTTGGGCTCAATCACCTCAGCACTGATGCGTTTGGTTGATCGTTATGGAGCCACCGAGGTACAGACGGCGGTGCTGACAGCGCTGGCTCGCAAAGTTCCCCACCCCAATGCGGTTCGCCTGGCACTGGAGGCCCAGCGTGAAGCACGTCAAGAACCGGCGCCAGTGGCAGTGCAGTTGAGCGAAAAAGTCAGGTTGCGTGACACGGTGATTCATGCCCACCCCTTGGCCAGCTACGACCAATTGGGCAGCACGGCCTCTGACTCCCAAGCCCAATCCCAAACTGAACCCGAAACCCCAAGGAGAGACAGTGATGAGTCCAAAAAATGAGGGGCTGCGCAAACGTGCGGCCGATTTGCGCATGCACGGCGTGCTCGCACATTGGTCTGAACTCAACGATGCCGATTGGCTGCCCAGTTTGATTGACTGGGAGGAGCAAGCGCGTGCCCAGCGCAGCCTTGAGCGACGCTTGAGTGGCGCACGCATTGGACGCTTTAAGGCGTTGGCGGACTTTGATTGGGCGTGGCCCAAACAGTGCGACCGTGCGGCCATTGAAGCGTTGATGACGCTGGAGTTCATGGCGCAGTCTGTCAACGTGGTGCTGCGTGGCAACAACGGGGTGGGTAAGTCGATGTTGGCCAAAAATGTGGCACACCAGGCTCTGGTGCAGGGCTATACGGTGCGGTTCACCACGGCGGGTGAGATGCTGGGGGAGTTGGCCGCCATGGACAGTGATGCGGCATTGCGCAGGCGTCTGCGTCACTACGTCAATCCGGATTTGTTGGTGATTGATGAGATCGGTTATTTGTCGTATTCGAACCGCCATGCCGACTTGCTGTTCGAGCTGGTGAACCGGCGCTATGAGTCCAAGAGCACGATTGTGACCACCAATAAGGCGTTTGCCGATTGGGGTGAGGTGTTTCCCAATGCTGCTTGCGTGGTGTCTTTGATTGACCGTTTGGTGCATCACTCTGAGGTGATTGGTATAGAGGGGGAGTCCTATCGCCTCAAGGAGGCGCAGGAGCGTGCTGCTGATTTGACATCAAAACGTAAAAGGGCCAAATCATGAAGCACGTCATGAAACATTTGCAATTGCCCTCAGGGCTGCAATCGGGCCTGCCTATGGTGATTGACGATGACTGGAGCACCGAGCAGGTGGTGGCCGTGGCTGAGTTGCTGCAGGATTTGCTGCATGTGATTCACAGCCGTTATCAGGGCAAGCTTTACGCATATTGGGAGGCCACACGGATCACTCAGTCAGAGATTGACGGCTCCAACGACGATGAGGGTGTGCCGTTTTGAGTTGAGTTGTTCACTATTCGATAACAACAAGGGGCCTATCGGCCCCTTTGCTATTGGACGTCGCCAGCATAAAACTTCGCCAAATTTGCGCTCTATTACACAGCCGCTAACACGGGCAGCTGATGCTGCGCAGTCAATGGGCCTTATCGAAGCTGACACAGAGCATCACAAGAAGTTGGTGTTTTTGGCCGCTTTGCTCGCCCCTGTGGCTTTGTTTCTGAACGCCAATTCCAACACCCGCTATTTTGCGGGGCCATCACAACAGGCCATGCATCAGCACTTGCGCGCATTGACGGCTCATGTTTTACTGAAACCGTTGCAGGAGTTATCAAAACGGGACAAAGAATCAGCCCTGTTGCTGGCTAATCTGCTGGGCTTCAGAACTTTAATGCAAGTTGATGGAAAACTGGCTTCGCGCATGGCGGCTACGGTTTGTCTTGCGACACTGCCCATCAAAGTTATTTGGCGGGCGAATTACTGAAAGCAACGTGCCG
>JBIJDQ010000423.1:0-3179 GCA_044344025.1 Rhodoferax sp. | reverse complement strand
GAAGAGTCAACCGCCTTCCCGGCCGTGTCGCGCCCCACTTATGCGGGCGGTCTGGGCTTTCATTACAAATGGAACATGGGCTGGATGCACGACACCCTGGCCTACATGGCGCGTGACCCCATTTACCGCAGACACCACCAGGGGGAGATGACCTTCAGCTTGGTGTATGCCTTTAATGAGAACTTTGTGCTGCCCATCTCGCATGACGAAGTGGTGCACGGCAAGGGCTCGCTGCTCACCAAGATGCCGGGTGACCGCTGGCAACAGTTCGCCAATGTGCGGGCTTTTTTGGGCTACATGTTTGGCCACCCAGGCAAAAAACTGCTGTTCATGGGCTGCGAATTTGCCCAGGAGCGTGAATGGAACCATGACCACAGCCTAGACTGGCACCTGCTGGACAACCCCGCCCACGCCGGCGTGCAGCGTCTGACGCGCGACCTCAATGCGCTTTACCGCACCACCCCAGCGCTGTACCAACAAGATTTTGTACCACAAGGGTTCGAGTGGATGGACCACAGCGATGCCGCCCACTCGGTGCTGGCCTTTGCACGCCACGGCCTGGATGCCAGCAGCTTCACCCTGGTGGTATGCAACTTTACGCCTCAGGTGCAGCAAGACTATCGCCTGGGTGTGCCCAAAGCCGGTGTTTACCGTGAGGTGCTCAACACTGATTCCGCGCAATACGGTGGCAGCAATGTGGCTGCCACACCGGGCAGCGCCTTGTCTGAGGCCAGCCCGTGGCATGACAAGCCCCACTCGATCACACTCACCCTTCCCCCCTTGTCTACTGTATTTTTGACATGGAACAACTGAACTTTACCGATATGCAACTCGGTCACCCCTGGCCCATGGGTGCCCATTTTGATGGCCAAGGGGTTAACTTTGCGGTGTACTCCTCCCATGCCCTGGCCATGGAGTTGTGCCTGTTTGATGCCGACGGCACCACCCAGGTGGCCAGCCTGATGCTGCCCAACTGCTCTGTGGATGTGTGGCACGGGTACCTGGTGGGTGCCCAGCCGGGGCTGGTTTACGGTCTGCGCGCGCACGGCCCTTGGCGGCCTGATAAAGGCCACCGGTTTGATGCCAGCAAACTCCTGCTTGACCCTTACGCACGAGAGATTGTGGGCGAGTTCATCTGGGGTGCCGAGCACTTCACGCCTGACGCCCTGCACCCGGCGCACAAGGGCACCCATGACAACGCCGCGCTGGCGCTCAAGGCACGCGTGACTAGCGACATTTTTGACTGGGGTAACGATGCCAGTCCGGGCATCACCCTGTCCAACACTGTGCTGTACGAGTGCCATGTCAAAGGCTTCTCCAAACTCAACCCGTTGGTTCCCCCTGAGCTGCGCGGCACCTACGCCGGTCTGGCGCATCCGGCCTCCATCAACCACCTCAAGCGCCTGGGCATCACCTCGGTCAACCTGCTGCCGGTGCAGTACGCGCTCAGCGAGACGCACCTGGTCAATCTGGGGCTGTCCAACTACTGGGGCTACAACACGCTGGGGTTTTTCTGTGCCAACCCGCACCTGGCCTGCGCCACGACTGGCCAGGCGGTGCGCGACGAGTTTCGCGCCATGGTGCGCGCCCTGCACACCGCCGGGCTTGAAGTCATTCTGGATGTGGTCTACAACCACACCGCAGAAGCCGGCGACGCGGGTCCAACCATCAGCTTTCGCGGGCTTGACAACGCCAGTTATTACCGCTTGGTCGATGACAACCCCGCACACTATGAAAACTACAGCGGTTGCGGCAACACCATGAACCTGCGTCAGCCCAAAGTGCTGCAAATGGTGATGGACAGCTTGCGTTACTGGGTGCAAGACATGCATGTGGACGGCTTTAGGTTCGACCTGGCCCCCGTGCTGGGCCGCACCGACACCGGCTTTAGCGCCCAGGCGGCGTTTTTTGTGGCCATGGCACAAGACCCGGTGCTGTCGCGCGTCAAGATGATTGCCGAGCCCTGGGACACCGGCCCGGGCGGTTACCAGGTGGGTGGCTTTCCGAGGGTCTGGCTGGAGTGGAACGACAAATTCCGCGACTGCATGCGCCGCTTCTGGGTGCAGGGTGCGGCTGCGGGTGACGATGCCCCCTCAGGCTGCACACGCGGCAACATTGTCATGCGCCTGTGCGGTTCGTCAGACCTGTACCAGGAGCGTCGACGCACACCGGCCAAGTCGGTCAACTATGTGGTGTCGCACGACGGCTTTACCTTGGCAGACCTGGTCAGCCACAACCAGCGCCACAACGAAGCCAACGGTGAAAACAACCGCGACGGCCATAACGACAACCTCAGCTACAACTTCGGCGTTGAAGGCCCCAGCCGTGACCCCGCTGTGGTAGCCGTGCGCGCCAAGCTACAGCGTGCGCTACTGGCCTGCACGGTGCTTGCCCAAGGCACCCCCATGCTGTGTGCGGGTGACGAACTCGGCCACACCCAAAACGGCAACAACAACCCGTACTGCCAGGACAATGCCATCACATGGATTGACTGGTCAGAACCGGACACCGATTTGCTGGCCTTTACCCAGCGCCTGGTCACACTGCGGCACCAGTTGCAACCCTTTGCCAACCAGTGGTACACCGGCGTGGCCGATGCCAAAGGCGTGTACGACCTGTCGTGGTGGAACTTTGATGGCAGCGTCTTGCAGGGCGATGCCTGGCACCACGCCACCGCCCGAACCCTGGCATGCCTGATTGGCAAACCCGGGCGGGCACGCACCCCCTTGCTGCTGCTGATCAACGCGGGCGGTACCGACGGGTTGTTTGTGCTGCCCAAGGGCGACTGGCAGGCCCGCCTTGACACCGGCGACCTGCGTGGCCACAGCACACAACAAGGCACCAGCGGCGAGCGCATTCGGGTGAGCGCCCACAGCCTGATGCTGCTGCAGCAAAACCTTGCCGCGTAAACACGCCCGGCCATGGCCGGGTTGTTTTTAAAGCCTGCAAAACTTGGTGGTACGGTCATCAGGGCCGTATACCATGCTATGATAAATATAGCAAACTATCAAGCAAATACGGGCACTACAGGCCAATAACTCATAAAATTTTGGCCTACCGGCCCGCGCGTCGCTTGCGAATTGTCAATTGCGTCAAAAAGTGAGGTTTCAGAATCACTGTTCCTGAAAACCAGACTGTGGCAGCCGTCCAGGCAAGCCAGGGCTGATTCAATGAACGCC
>JBIJDQ010000422.1:0-3180 GCA_044344025.1 Rhodoferax sp. | reverse complement strand
GTAGGCGCAGTTGTGACTGTTTGCCGTGTCGGTTGTCAGCGGCAGATCACCCTTCAGATTCTCATGAACACCCGGGTGCCTGTCATCGGTCATTGCACGAAATACAAAACAGCTATAAAAATAGGAGCTATCGACGCTTAAGAGACTGGCACTGCAGGGCTGTTTCTCTCACAGAAAGTGGCTTTATCCATTTTTATACTTTGTCCTGCCACCGGTCATGCAGCTATGAAGGAAACGTGCCGGGCAGCAAAATACTTTTGTCTACCGCGTCAATTTGCGTGCGTCCGCAAAACGCCATCGTCAAATCAAGTTCCTTGTGGATGATCTCCAGCGCTTTGGTCACGCCAGCCTCGCCCATCGCGCCCAGGCCATACAAAAACGCGCGGCCAATGTAGGTGCCGTGGGCACCCAGGGCGCGGGCTTTCAACACGTCTTGCCCGCTGCGGATGCCGCCGTCCATGTGCACCTCGATCTGGCTGCCCACCGCGTCCACGATTTGCGGCAGGGCGTTGATGGAGCTGGGTGCGCCGTCCAGCTGGCGCCCGCCATGGTTGCTCACAATCAAGGCATCGGCACCTGAGGCCACCGCCAAGCGGGCATCTTCCACGTCCTGAATGCCTTTCAGGATGAGTTTGCCGCCCCAGCGTTTCTTGATCCATTCCACATCGTTCCAGCTCAGCGCGGGGTCAAATTGCTTCGCGGTCCATTCGCTCAAGGTGCCCATGTTCTCAATGCCTTTGACGTGGCCCACGATGTTGCCAAAGCCGCGCCGCTGGGTGCCCAGCATGCCCAGACCCCAGCGTGGCTTGGTCATCATGTTGAGCATGTTGCGCACGGTCAGTTTTGGGGGGGCAGACAAGCCGTTTCGAATGTCGTTGTGGCGCTGGCCGATGATTTGCAGGTCAAGGGTGAGCATCAGCGCCGAGCAGTTGGCGGCTTTGGCGCGGTCGATCAGGCGCTCAATGTAGTCGCGGTCTTTCATCACGTACAGTTGAAACCAGAAGGGGTGGCCGCCGGTTTCCTTGGCGACGTCTTCAATTGAGCAGATGCTCATGGTCGACAGCGTGAACGGTATGCCGAATTTTTTGGCCGCATTGGCTGTCTTGATTTCGCCATCGGCACACTGCATGCCCGTCAGGCCAGTGGGGGCAATCGCCACTGGCATGGCAACTTTTTGGCCAATCATCGTGCTGGCGGTGCTGCGGTTTTCCATGTTGATGGCCACCCTCTGACGCAGCAGGATTTTCTGAAAGTCATTGCTGTTGGCGCGGTAGGTGGATTCGGTCCAGCTACCGGAGTCGGCGTATTGGTAAAACATGCGCGGCACCCGCTTTTTGGCCAGGATACGCAGGTCTTCAATGTTGGTGATGACGGTCATGGAGTTCTCCTTGGGATGGGTGCCATGTTACGGGTCACAGGCTTCACGTGAGGTGAATCGTCAGCATTTTTTGGTGAAAAATTTTCACCTGGACTGGCCATAATGGCCCAATTGACGCATCGGCCCCAGTAACGGGCCAGGGGCGTGTTCACAAGGAGTTTGGATGCAAACAGCAGACGTGTTGGTCGTTGGGGCAGGCATGGCAGGTGCCTCGGTGGCTTATTTTTTGGCACCGCACCGAAAAGTGCTGCTGCTTGAGCGGGAGGCCCAACCTGGCTACCACGCCACCGGGCGCTCGGCGGCCATGTACTCAGAAACCTATGGCAACGCCACGGTGCGGGCCATCACCACCGCATCCAGGGTGTTTTACTTTAACCCGCCGGTCGGGTTTTCTGACTACCCGCTGGTCACACCGCGTGGCGCACTCATCGTGGGCGGGGCGGCTGACCATGACAAGCTGCAAGCCATGTTGCAGAGCATGCAGGCGCTGGTGCCCAATATTGAATGGTGGACACAAGCAGACATCTTGCAACGGGTGCCGGTGTTGAAGCCAGAGCAAGCCGTGTGGGGTGTGTTTGAACCTGATGCCATGGACATGGATGTGCACGCCATTCATCAGGGGTTTTTACGTGGTGCCAAAGCCGCTGGCGCACAACTGGTGTGTGATGCCGGAGTGGATCAGATCCGTTTTGAGGGCGGTCGGTGGTGTGTGGACAATGCCGCCGGGCGGTTTTGCGCACCGGTGGTGGTGAACGCAGCCGGAGCCTGGTGCGACGAGTTGGCCGCATTGGCGGGTGTGAGACCTGTCGGCCTGAGCCCCAAGCGCCGCACCGCCTTCACCTGCGAGGCACCCGCCGGGTGCGACATCAGCCACTGGCCTTTGGTGATTGATGCACAGGAGTCTTATTACTTCAAGCCCGATGCCGGGGTTCTGCTGATGTCACCGGCCAACGAGGACGTGGTGCCTGCGCAGGATGTGCAGCCCGAAGAGCTGGATGTGGCGATTGCGGTGGACCGGATCGAGACCGCCACCACGCTGCACATTCGGCAAGTCAAGCGCAAATGGGCTGGTTTGCGCTCGTTTGTGTCCGACAAAAGTCCGGTGGTGGGTTTTGCGCCGGAGTCGCCAGGCTTTTTCTGGCTGGCCGGGCAGGGCGGTTACGGTATTCAGACCGCGCCGGCCATGGGCGAGTTGGCAGCGGCGCTGGTGTGTGGTTTGCCACTGCCGCCTGGCTTGCTTGCGCTTGGTTTTGTGCCGGAAGCGGTGGCGGCAGACCGGCCTGAGTTGGCTTGATGCGCCGTCAACTCCAGTTGTCCATCAGCGGGGCACCCTGTTCAATCAGGAATTCCTTGAATGCTTTGGCAGCCGGTGAGAGTTTTTTACTGCGCAGGTGGGTCACATACCAGTGGTTGATTTGTGGCAGGCCTTTGACATCCAACAGCGCCAGGTAGCCTCCGGCAAGCTCATGGCGCACGGTGCGCATGGACAAAAAACTCAGGCCCATGCCCGCCATCACGGCTTGTTTGATGGTTTCGTTGCTGGGCAATTGCATCACCACCTTGAGCGGGGTGTGGTTTTCTTCAAACAGGCGTTGCATGGCGGCGCGGGTGCCAGAGCCCTCTTCGCGGACCAGAAAGCCGTGTTCGCCCAGGGCGCTGAACGGCAGTTGTTTGCGCCTGGCCAGCGGGTGGTCGGGGGCGGCCACCATGGCCAGCGGGTTGGTGGCAAACGCCTTGGCCTCGCAGTCCAGGTGACTGGGGGAGCGGCCCATCACCACCAGGTCAACCTCAAATCGGGCCAT
>JBIJDQ010000548.1:0-2733 GCA_044344025.1 Rhodoferax sp. | reverse complement strand
CTGTTCGCGGCGGGCATCTGTCACGGCTGTGGACGAGCTGGGCGCGTGTTATCCAGGGATTTTTTCGAGGCAGTAGCCCAGACCGCGCACGGTGGCAATGCGAATCGGGCCTTTTTCAATCTTTTTGCGAAGGCGGTGAATGTAGACCTCGATGGCGTTGTTGCTCACTTCTTCACCCCACTCACACAAGCGCTCTACCAGTTGGTCTTTGCTGACCAGCCGACCAGCCCGCTGCAGCAGCACCTCAAGAAGGCCAAGCTCACGTGCAGACAGTTCCACCATGACCCCCTCAATGGTGGCCACCCGACCACCCTGGTCATAAATCAGCGGGCCGTGTTTGATGGTGCTGCTGGCCGCCCCCATGCCACGGCGGCTTAAGGCGCGCACCCGTGCTTCGAGCTCTTGCAGGCTGAAGGGTTTGGCCATGTAGTCATCTGCACCCAAGTCCAGCCCCTTGACGCGCTCTTCCACACTGTCGGCTGCTGTGAGAATCATCACCGGCAATGAAGAGCCACGGGCGCGCAGGCGTTTGAGCACCTCTAGTCCATGCATTTTTGGCAGGCCCAGGTCAAGAATCAACAAATCGAACTCGGTGTTGGTCATCAGGGCGGCATCGGCCTCGGTGCCGCTGGCCACGTGGTCCACTGCGGCGCCTGAGCTGCGCAAGGTGCGCAACAGGCCATCTGCCAGAACCTGGTCGTCTTCAGCTATAAGAATTCGCATGGCGGTCTCCTTTGTTGGGGCTGTCGGGTTGTTTTTCTGCGTTGGTCGGCGCTATTTTCATAGCCATTCTAGGCGGCATAAGCTTCGAGCCCGAGGGAGATGACGGTGGCAACATCATCACCAATGGCTGCGTGCAGTTCGTTTTGCGCCTGGGCGACCGCTTCGGCAAATGCCTGGAGCCAACCTAAACCCATGGGTGTGAACATCACGCGGCAGGCGCGTGCATCACGCGGGTCGTTGTGGCGTTGCACCAGGCCCCATGCCGCGCATTGGTCCACGAGTTTGCCCATGGCCTGTTTGCTCACACCTGCGCATCGTGCCAAGTCGGTCAGGCGTGAGCCTTCCAGTGCCAGGTGCCGGGTAATGTGCATGTGTGCGGCGGTCAGGTGGCCGCGTGCTGCCAAGTTGGACAGTGCCAGAGGCACATGGTTATTGACGGCCATCAGGGTCAGCACACGCGCCTCAAACCGGGCAGAGGCTGCGGCCAGCCAATGACCCATATGGGCTTGGCGCCAGCCGGGAAACGAGGTGTTGATGTTCATTGTCAAAATAGTAAATCAAATTGACTAAAAATAGTTTTTTATTGTTTTGATATTGCTCTTAAACTACTGTTCAAGCATCCAGCCTGTTGTTAATAACAGAGGATGTCATCACTTTAAACCCCAGGAGAAACACCATGGACGCACCTGTCAAAGCACCGACCCCCATCAATGCCGAGAAAGCCAAAGCCCTGCAAGTGGCATTGGCCCAGATTGAAAAGCAATTCGGCAAGGGCACCATCATGCGCCTGGGCGAAGGCGAGGTCATTGAAGACATTCAAGTGGTGTCGACCGGCTCACTGGGCTTGGACATTGCCTTGGGCGTGGGCGGTCTACCGCGTGGTCGCGTGGTCGAAATTTATGGCCCTGAATCTTCTGGAAAAACCACATTAACGCTGCAGGTGATCGCCGAAATGCAAAAAATTGGCGGGCAATGTGCATTTGTGGATGCCGAGCATGCGCTTGACATCCAGTACGCCCAAAACCTGGGTGTCAACCTGCAAGACTTGTTGATCAGCCAGCCCGACACCGGTGAGCAGGCGCTTGAAATTGTGGACAGCCTCGTACGCTCCGGCGCGGTGGATTTGATCGTGGTGGACTCGGTGGCGGCCCTGACCCCCAAGGCCGAACTCGAAGGTGAAATGGGCGACAGCCTCCCCGGTTTGCAAGCCCGTTTGATGAGCCAGGCACTGCGCAAACTTACTGCGCACATCAAAAAAACCAATTGCACGGTAATCTTCATTAACCAGATTCGCATGAAGATCGGGGTCATGTTTGGCTCACCAGAGACCACCACCGGTGGCAATGCGCTCAAGTTTTATGCGTCGGTGCGCCTGGATATTCGCCGTACCGGCACCATCAAAAAGGGGGATGAAGCGATTGGCAACGAGACCAAGGTCAAGGTGGTCAAGAACAAGGTAGCCTCGCCCTTTAAAACGGCTGAATTCGATATTCTGTTTGGCGTGGGCATCAGCCGTGAAGGTGAAATCATTGACATGGGGGTGAACGCCAACATTCTGGACAAGTCGGGTGCCTGGTATGCCTACAACGGCGAAAAAATTGGCCAGGGTCGCGATAACGCTCGTGAGTTTTTGCGTGAGAACCCCGAGTTGTCGCGTGAAATCGAAAACAAGGTGCGCGCCTCATTGGGTATTCCGTTGCTGGGCAGTGGCGAAGCACCGGAAGTCGCGACCAAAGTTTCAGGCAAAAAAGCGTCTTAGAGCTCGGCAGTCAAACGCGAATTGCTATTTATTTGATTGCAAACGATGGCCTTTGACCAACCCTCATTAAAAGGGCGCGCCCTACGTTTGCTCAGCGGCCGCGAGCATTCCCGTGTCGAGTTGGAGCGCAAGTTACGGCCGTTTGAAGAAGAGCCGGGAAGTCTGGCGCTGGCGCTGGACGACTTGCAGGTCAAGGGCTTCATCAGTGAGCAACGTGTAATTGAGTCAGTGGTGAACCGTCGTGCCAGCAA
>JBIJDQ010000420.1:0-3193 GCA_044344025.1 Rhodoferax sp. | reverse complement strand
GCACCCAGCACCGAAGTCAGCGGGGTGCGCAACTCATGGCTGACGGTGGCCAGAAATTCGTCCTTCATGCGCGCCATGTGCTGGCGCTCAGTCAAGTCACGCACCACCACGGTGTAATGCACCCGCCCTGTCTCACGCCACTCGCTCAAGGCCAGTTCGGCCGGAAACGCCACCCCGTCAGAACGGGTCAGTGGCGCTTGCGCTTGCGAGATCACCTGAACCAAACTGACACCCAGCACCTGCTTGCAAGACTGGCCATCCAGACGGTGCAAGCCATCACCAAAAAGCCGCATGGCGGCAAAATTGGCTTCCTCAATCAAGCCATGGCCATCGAGCGTGATCACCGCATCCAGAATGTTGTCATTGATGTCGCGCTGGCGCTGTGACTGCACCGCCAGGCGCGACTGCAAGCCCAATACCCGGCCATAGTGGCGCAACTTGGCTTCCAAAAGTGACGGATTGATGGGCCGGGTCAGGTAATCGTCGGCGCCACCCAGCAGCGCATGAATGAAATGCTCGTCACCGTCGAGCGACGAGGTCACGATCACCGGCAACCAGCGGTCAGTAACCAGCAAGCGCAGTTGCTCGGTCACCTTGAAGCCGTCCATATCGGGCATCAGCAAGTCCAGCAACACCAGGTCTGGCATTTGCTGCACCGCCTGGGCCAGTGCCTCGGTGCCGCTGGCGACCGACTGCACCTCGTGGCCCAAGGCCTGAACCAGACTGCACAAATGCAAACGCGAGGCTTCCATGTCGTCAACGACAAGTATCCGCAAAACGGGTACGGAACTTAGGGGGCTTTGCATGAAGGTGGGCACATCCAAGGGTTGAAAAGCGGAGTCCATTTTCAGTTTAACAAGTCGGACACAGTGTTGTGACAACTCCAAAGGCATTAACCACTGTAATTCACCCCATCGAATTCCAGGAAGCCTTCCATGCCCCAAACCCAAATCCCCCAACTCGGCGCACCCTTTTCCAACCGGCTCCGCGCCCGGCGCACCCGCCTTGCGTGGTGGTGGTCAACCCGCAAATTTCCCATGTTCAAGCGCGGTCTTGACCTGGCGCTGGTGCTTCCCGCGCTGGTGCTGTTGTCACCCCTGTTCCTGCTGGTGGCCCTGGTGATCAAACTGTATGACCGTGGGCCGGTGCTGTTTTGGCAGCAGCGCGTGGGGCTGAACGGACAGGTGTTCAGTTTTCCAAAATTTCGCTCCATGTGTGTCAACGCCGAGGCCGTCAGGGCAGCGCTGTTGGCCACCAACGAGCACGGCAGTGATGGCGTGACCTTCAAGATGAAGCGCGACCCGCGCATCACACCCATCGGCCGCCTGATCCGGCGCACCAGCATTGACGAACTGCCCCAACTCTGGAGCATTGTGCGCGGTGACATGAGTCTGGTTGGCCCGCGTCCACCGCTGGTGAGCGAAGTGGCCCGCTACACCATGCAAGAGCGCCAACGCCTCTCGGTCACCCCTGGCCTGACCTGCATCTGGCAGGTCAACGGGCGCTCGGAAATTCCTTTTCCACAGCAAGTGGAGATGGACATTGACTACATCCAGCAACGCTCGCTGGGCAACGACATCAAGCTGATCGCCAAGACGGTGCCTGCGGTGATCCGTGGCCGTGGCGCTTACTGATTCAAACAAGGACACCACCCATGAACACCTGGATGACAAACCACAGCCCCTTGCAAAGCCCTGTCAGCCTGAACGAGCCGCGCATTGACCGCCAACTTCGCCTGATGGACGCCACTCTGGCAGCACTGGCGCTGATTTTTCTGGCCCTGCCCCTGGCCTTGGGCTGGTTGGTGGGCCGCCCCCGCGCGGTGCGCGTGCGGGGCCACACCCAGCCACACTTCAACCGTTGGCAGCTTGATTTTCCGGACTCGTGGGTTGGCCGCGCCTTGGCCGCTTTGGGCATGGCACAGTGGCCGGTGCTGCTGAACATTCTGGCGGGCGACATGGCCTGGGTTGGCCCCAAAGCCGTGGTGATGGATACCAGCCAGCGCCCTGGCAACACCGTAGCCACCTTGCGCCCAGGTCTGGTGAACATTTGGGACCTGCGCCAGCGCACCGCAGTGGATTTTGGCACCGAGCAAGATGCCGAGCTGGAGTACATCAGCCAGCGTGGCCTGCGTCACGACTTGGGCCTGCTGTTGCGCGCTGCACTGGTGGCCTGGATGCCGTCACCCAAGTCATCAACCGTGCCCGACGCCCAGCGGGTGTGTGTGGGAGACGTGTTTTTTGACAACATCGACATGGCACAGGCCCTTGAACAATTGAGCCTGATGATCGACGGCAACACCACCCAGCAGGTGAGCTTTGTCAACCCGGCATGTGTCAACATTGCGGCCCATGACCGGGGTTACCGCCGGATTCTGGCGCGCGCCGCCATGGTCTTGCCCGATGGCATTGGCATCAAGATCGCTGCGGACATCATGGGCTTGCCGCTCAAGCAAAACGTCAATGGCACCGACCTGTTTCCGCGCCTGTGTGCCATGCTGGAGCGCCGGGGTGCCAGCCTGTTCTTGCTGGGTGGCCAGCCCGGTGTGGTGGAGCGTGTGGCCCAAGAGGTGCGGACGCAGTGGCCCACCTTGCGCATCGCCGGTTACCGCGACGGTTTTTTTGGTGTCGCGCAAGAGGGCGAGGTGGCCGCCGAGGTGCGTGCCAGCGGGGCCGATGTGTTGCTGGTGGCGCGCGGTGTGCCCATGCAAGACATCTTTATTGACCGGCAACTGCACCAACTCGGTGTCAAGGTGGCCATTGGTGTGGGCGGCCTGTTTGACTTTGTGTCGGGGCGCATCAGCCGGGCACCCAACTGGATGCGCGACACCGGTCTGGAATGGGTTTACCGCCTGATGCAGGAGCCCGGGCGCATGTGGCAGCGTTACCTGGTCGGCAACTTCACCTTTCTGGGGCGCATCATGCTGCAACGCTTGGGGTTTCGCCAGCGCGCCAACGACACCCTGAAAGACGAGTCCCGGCCTGCGCTGTTGACTGGCCAGCGGTGTGTGCTGTTTGCCACCACCCCGGCGGCACAAGACATACCGGTGCCGTTTGACCACGCCGCCGCCTTGCTGCCGTTTGGCTGCAGCACCTTCATCGAGAGAACCCTTGACCAACTCGCCGAGTTGGGCATCAAACAGCTTGACCTGGTGGTGAGTGCCCGCCCCGAGGCTTTGCGCCATTTGCTGGCC
>JBIJDQ010000421.1:0-3193 GCA_044344025.1 Rhodoferax sp. | reverse complement strand
ACCAGCATTTGGCCAGCTCGTATGTGACCAATGGACAATTTGCAGCCACTGACCTGGTGATTGTGTTGGCGGGTGCCAATGACGTGTTTACCCAAGCTGGTTTGGCCGGTGCCGGTGCAATTACTGGAGATGCTGCGGGTGTTGCCGTGGGAACTGCTGCGGGTGCGTTGGTGCAACAAGTGGGCCGCCTCAAAGCCGCAGGTGCCAAACACGTGTTGGTGGTGGGTCTGCCGGACATGGGCGTTACGCCTTATGGTGCCAGCGCTGGCCCGGCAACAGCGGGTGCCTTGACGGCCTTGTCGCGTACTGCGTTCAACAGCACCTTGACGACCTATCTGGCCAATGTTGCCGGTGTGGCCTACCTTGACCCTGCGCCATTGTTCAGCGCAGTGGTGACCAGCCCATCCACCTATGGGTTTACCAAGGTGATTGATTCAACATCAGCACAGACGGCCATTGAGAGTACAGCTTGTGGGCCAAATGCAATTGCTCAAGTTGCTGCGGGCGACAGTGCCGAGTCACCCAGTTCACTGTTCTGCTCCGCTAAGAATGCAGGTCTGAGCATTCTGGGTTCGTTGCGGGCTTTGCTGGCTGACCAGACCTATGTCTTTGCAGACGGCGTGCATCCCACAGCCCAGATGCACAAGGTTCTGGCTGACCATGTCCAGCAAAAAATTGGCCTGTTGTTAATCAACGCGATGGCCTCAGCCCCGGCAGAGCGTTGATACCTACAGGGTGGTGAATTGAATCACCACCCGCTCAAAGCAAAAAAGCCACTTACCTGTACCGCAACTTCATCACCAAAATGGCGCTTGCCAGCGCCAGCGTGATGCAGTTGGCAATCACGATGGGCCAGGCTTGCAGCATCATGCCGTAGACCAGCCACATGGCAACACCCGAGGTGAACACGCTGTACATGCCCAATGAAATGCCGCTGACATCCTTGGTCTGAAAGGTGTGCCAGGCTTGTGGCAAGAAACTGGCGGTGGTCAGGATGGCGGCAAGAGAGCCGATCAAGTCAATCAAATTCATGTTTTCGGGTGGCTGTAGCCACTGCACTGCTGGTGGTAATGGACGTTAGTGGCCTCAATTGTCCATGACAGCCCATTCAATCAGCGCGTCAAACGCCGGGCGGGCCGCATTGGCGTTGGCATGGTTGACCATGGCCACCAGCACGTAGCGTTTGCCACTGGCGGCGTGAACGTAGCCCGCCAGCGCCGTTACATCTCGCAGGCTGCCGGTTTTCAGGTGGGCGCTGGCGCTGCTGGCCTGGCTGCGCTTGAGGGTGCCGTCCACGCCCACGATCGGCAGAGACGACATCAGCTCCGGCATGTTGGGCGACAGGTAGGCCACTTGCAGCAAGTCAGCGAGGTTTTTCGCACTGATCCGGTTCAAGCGCGACAGGCCTGAGCCGTTGTCAATGGCGGGCACGTCCTGGGCATTGATGCGACGTTGCCACCACTGGCGCACGGCTTGCCGGGCAGACTCAGGTGTCGCAGCGGGTATGTTTGCTGGTGTTGCGCTGTGGTGTGTGACACCGTTGCTGTTTTTGACTGCCGTGCCGTTGGATGTGCTCATGGGCAAACCAAGGGTGAAAAAAAGCTGCTGGGCCATCACGTTATTGCTGTATTTATTGATGTCCCGAATGACCTCTGCCAGCGTGGGTGACACCATTTCAAAGGTAGGCGCAGTGGTGGGTGCTGCGCCGTCAAGCACCGTGCCATCAAGCTGTCCTCCCATGTTTCGCCACAGGCCTTCGAGCGCGCGGACGTTGTAACTGGTGGGGTCCGCGTAAGCCACTGGCCACACCTTTTCACCACAGGCACCGGGGTAAGTGCCATTGAAGCGAATGCGCAGCGGGTCAGAAAAATCGACTTTCAGGCTGGCGCGGTAGTCGTTGCAGCCATTGCCATTGGACAGTGGCACCTGGGTTGGCAGTTGTACCCCGGCCAGAGGGGGGTCGATTTGTACCCGTGCCACCAGACCGTTGGGATCCGGGGTGAAGGTCATGACCAAGGATTTGAAGTTGAGCAGCAGCGCATCAGGGCTGGCGTTGTAGGGGCGAAGGGGTTCGCCGTCAAAGTCGCCCGGGTGGGCCGGGGGCACCTCAAAGGCGCGCCGGTCCAGCACGATGTTGCCCGCAATGCGTTGCACCCCCAGACCTTGCAGGCGGCGCAGCAGCAGCCACAGGCGCTCCAGAACCAGTTTGGGGTCGCCCTGGCCCGCAATGACCAGGTTGCCCTTGAGTGTGCCCGCCACTACCGGGCCGTCCAGCCAGACCGGTGTGCGCCAGGTGTAGCTGGGCCCCAGCAGGTCAAGCGCGGCGTAGGTGGTGACAAGTTTCATGACCGAAGCCGGGTTCATGGGTGAGTTGGCGCGGTGGCTCAGGCGTGGCGCAGACTTGCTACTTGCCTCTAGCACCAGCATCGCCACGGCATCAGTGGGCACGTGGGCGCGGGTCAGGGCGGCTTGCACCTCAGCGGGCAGTGGATGCTTTGGCTGGGCATGGGCAGGCAGGCAGGCTGCCAAGGTGCAACTTGCCAGAACCCATGGTTTCAGAAATTTCTGCATGCGCAAGGTCAACGTGCTCTGTCGGCTTGCGTCAAGTAAAGAATGAAGTTTTTCATTTGGTCACTTGGGTTGTCCTGTGCCTACAATGTTTGGCGGCAGCAGGATCATTTTTCGTTTGAGTTGGACTACTCTTGGGGTGGAGAACATGATACACACGCTCTTGCGTTTTGCTTTGGGTACCACAATGGCTTTGGCCTGTGCGTGTGCCAGCGCTCAGCCAGTCAATGCATTTCCCATCAAGGCCTATCGGGTTCTGGGCAACACGCTGCTGAGTCCAGAAGCTGTCCAGACCGCTACTTTGCCCCATACCGGGGTGCAGTCGAGTTTTGAGACCATTCAACTTGCCCTGGAATCGCTTGAGAAAGCCTATCTGGATGCCGGTTACGGCTCGGTTCGGGTTGAAATCCCGGAGCAAGAACTCGAGTTAGGTACCGTTACGCTGCATGTCACCGAGGGCGCTTTGGCCGACATCACCATTGAGCCTGATGCATTTTTTGATGCCCTCAATGTGCGCAACTCCTTGCCCTCACTGCGCATGAAGGAGTCGGTCAATATCCATCAACTCAACCGCAGCCTGGTGCTGGCGAATGAGGGCGGCGTGAAGGTGACCAATGTCACTTTT